>DASSCH010000213.1:0-5826 GCA_035697905.1 Nitrososphaeraceae archaeon | reverse complement strand
TATTCTCCTCTTTCTCTCCTTTTTCATTACCATCGGCATCTTGACCATTTTTGGATTCCTTACCGGCATTTTCTTGTTCTAGAAGGCTCATTATTATTTGATCCAATTCTTGGAGATTGGGTCTCTTTTCTCGTAACGCTTCTCTTCCAACTATACTTAATAAGAGATCGATATCATTATGAAGCAAACCTTCCATATTCTCTGAGAATTTGGATTTTCTGGAATCGCTGCCAAGCTGAGAGAGTTGGAAAAAGTAACCTGTATCTGCATCATTCATTTGCATCAGGTAATCCAAATTCACTCTGGTGCTTCTTTTCTAGTACGACCGGTTCAGTGTAAGTTAATCCTTCCAACACCAATTCTGTAACCGAGGCCATAAGCTCTCCATCCAATTTAGGAGGAATCAAAACAAAATGGTTATTTACACCATTGATCCTCAGCCTTTCTATGATCTCATCCTGTTCGTTCAAGATCCGATCAACAGTCTTAACCACTAGCTGTTCCAGGTGAGGGAACTTTTTAAGTTGGATTTGATAGTCACTCGTTGAAGATGGATTAATACCCAACATTCTTTGCGACACGTTAAATCTGCCGTCATTGAAAAAATCATTACGTATTAGTTGGAGCTCACCTGAATCAACAGTGCTCAAATACTCTAATGAAACTGTTTTTAATGCATCATCGATAAGCTTCCCTAAAAGCTTTGACCTCGATTCAAAATTGTCATCAATTTCGGACAGCTCAAACTTTACCGCCTGAAAAATACTGCCAAAGTCACAATATCTGGGCACACTAATCACAGCGTTGAAAAGCGATCTGCTTCTTTCCGACTCGCTAATGAGTAGCTCCATCGAGTGCACGCCCATCCTAACACTTACACCTTTCTCCTGATTAATCTCCTTTCTCAATCTGGCTTGCTGTACTATTGTTGCTAGAGTTCTGAGAATGAATACAGGAACAAAGACTTGCGATGAATTTTCGCCTCTTGTCTCTTGCAGTATAATCATAATTTCGTCTTCTAGGCTAACCGGATAGTGTGTTCTTATATGGCTTCTAAGGCGATCGGAAAGCGGTTCAATAATCCTGCCAGAATGGGTATAATCGGTCGGGTTAGCTGTTGCGAAGATGCTGATGTCTGGCCTAAACGTAATTGGATACGATCCCGTCGTAAACTTTCCTTCCTGCAGCACACTGAGTAGCGCCACCTGCTTTCTGGGATCGAGTACAGGAAGCTCATCAATGCACATCATACCATGGTTCGCTTGAAGAAGATAACCTGGAGTGTACGATTCGATGTCATAGATTTCAATGCCTTTCTTGGCAATTCTCATTGCATCTATCTGTCCTACCAAATCCTTGACCGAGACGTCAGGGGTAGCGAGAAAGTACCTATAACGATGGACGCCTTCTACCCATTTAATGCGAGTATCCAACTTGTTATTTCTTATTGTCTCTTCGCACTCAATTGAGACAGCAAAATCAGGACTTGTTTTTAGGCTTTCTTCGTCGGACAACATTGCCAATAGGTGATCTTCCGCGATACTTGTAGGAATATCATTTATAAGCGATCCTTCAACGACCGGAATAGGGGATAGTAAGTGTTTCGCAACACTTTCTGCAATTCGAGTCTTTGCTTGACCTATTTCTCCGATTAATAGAACGTCGTGTCCTGCCAAGACAGCCCGGATCAATGACGGAATAACGTCTAATTCGTAGCCAATTATACCAGGGAATGGGGTGATGCCATCCTTTAGTCTTGCAATCAAATTTTTCCTCATTTGGTCCTGAACTGAGATGTATTTGTAATTGATTTCCAACAGATCCCGCAAATTAGTCAGCTGCTTAAAATCAACGGGTAATCCAGCCATAATCTCGGTGTAATTAGGCGCTGTAGAGTAGGATTGACGGACAACCTTCTTTAGTACCTCCTTTGAATCCAATTCGAATCGCGATTTCAGATACAATTGGGTTGTATATAAGAAACGTACCAGCCCAGCGAACACTCCACTCTGTACTTATGAATATGACAGCTCCGACTAGTAGTTAATATGACTTGATTAGTGGATACACCATTTAATTGGGATTTGTGACATCTAATTCCAACATGAATTTACGTGGTCTTAGCATGGTTTTTATTTAGGAATGGATACGCATTCAGTGCTTGTCGAGTAGCGAATACAGACACATACTTAGAATTGCTGGCAAAGACATAGATGGCAGCAAAAAGTCAATTGTCGCACTTAGTAGCATTAGAGGATTGGGTTATAATTATTCTCAAGTACTATTACAATCCCTTAACATCAGTCCATCAATAAGAGTAGGATATCTCACAGAAAATGAAATACAAGAGATCGAGGTTGCGGTTAGAGATCCATCAAAAATAAAGATGCCTTCATGGTATCTGAATCGGCGGGCAGATATGGATACTGGTTCTGATACTCATCTTATAACATCTGATCTAGAATTTGCCATCACAAATGACATAAATAGGGAGAAAAGCGTGATGAGCTGGCGTGGTTACAGGCACATGTTTGGATTAAGAGTGAGGGGACAGCACACGAGAACGACAGGGAGAAGGGGAAGCGCAGTTGGTGTTAAGAAGAGTGGCAAGGTAGCGCCTGCCTCCACTTCCCGATGACAATGAACATAAGGATGTATGATGAGTAATGGGAGATCCTCGAAAGTCAAGGAAAACCTTTAGCAGACCTAGAAGAATTTGGACCTCTGATCAACTTAGTGCGGAACTATATATTATAGGATCATACGGACTCCGCAATAAGAGAGAATTGTGGAGAGCACAAACAGAGGTTGCAGGGTTTAGAAACCAAGCAAGGGCTCTGCTCGCTTTACCGGCTGAGGATAGACATCAACAAGAGATAAAACTGCTCAAGTATCTTAGCCGGCTTGGGCTGATAGATGAAGCATCTTCGTTAGACGATATTCTAAACTTAAAGATAGAGCACTTGTTGGAAAGAAGACTTCAAACTATGATAATGAGGAAGATAGACACTAAGTCGCCCTATACGGCGAGGCAGATAGTTGTTCACGGTCATGTTTCAATAGGAGACAGATTTGTTAACTTACCTGGACACATAGTTAGGAAGGAGGAAGAGAATAGGCTCCTTGTTCATTTAGAACTCTCGAAGCCGACATCATCACCCACATCTTCTACATCAACTTCAGTTCCAAATGGGTAAAAGTAAGGATAATGTCGAACTCAAATTCCTCATGACTTTTTGCAGATCTCCTTAAGTACGTCAACGTGGTCGATTTTCCCGTCTGCGTTCATGTCGAAGCCTTGCACTACAATGGCCCATTCATATCCGTCAGTATAGTTTCTTAAAATTTGGCTTGTGAAATTTGTCAGCCCTAGCACTGCAGATTTGGTACCAATGGACCTTACCCCTGCTACTACGATTACTGTATTTTTGTCATCATAGGGATTTCGTATCTTGGCGATTAAGCCATGATTATCCATATTATACAATTCCCCTGTCTCTGCGGCCAAACCAGACCAAAAGTTTGATTCATTGAACCTGATTGGAAGATATTTATTAAATTCTGCCGTAACTATGTTTGTACCTGGGCCACCTATACTCACGATATTGCGACCATTAATGGCTCGTTCTGCCCTCGCGTCAGAATCAAGTTTAACAATGAATTCGTCTGAGATGCTGCACAAATTCCCAAGAGAAAATGCCAGTTGAATTGCATAATGTCCATCCCTTGCAGACGATTTGTATGGACCATGGGGATCCGGAGCACCTACGACAATGAGTCCGTTAAAGAAATTATCCTTTATGAATTCCTTAAAAAAGATCATATTACTTGAATCCTGACGGTTGTTATTTGTCAGAACGCTAAACTGAGATTCTCCCCAATCCATTTCTAAACCATAGGAAGGGTTGACTGTTTTGAAGAGGCGAGCAGTCCCACCTCGGATCGTTTTGGTTCCGGATTGCTGAATAGCCCCAATGTGTAGTAGTTTTTGCATATAGTAATATGCACTTTGTTCATAGATCCTAAGCTCCCTTGCTACTTGGGCAGTATATTTTGGTTCAGAGGAGAGCAATTGCATGATCTTCCAGGCGACCGGGTTAGATAGGACACTCATATAACTGATATCTTTATAAACGGTTATTCGTTTGGACAGCAACTTGTCGCCCACACTATAGAGAAGGGTCTTTTCCAACGAGTGACGTTGTTGACTAAGATTATATATAAATTATGACGGGTACAAAAAAAATTTGTCCTCATCCTTAGCGTTTATGGTTCGAAAATACTCTACGAGCACGGTCTCTACACTAAATGCATTATTATAACGGTCATTTCATCCTTTTGGCTATTTTTAATTAGGTTATTAAAATAACTATGCGTGTGTGTTCAATTATTGGCTACAAAGGCGAATCCCTTGCTGCTCCGCTTCTAGTAACGTGCTTACAAAAAATGGAATATAGGGGTTATGATAGCGTAGGAATTGGAACTATTAATGAAGGCAAAGTAAGCGTCAAAAAAGGAGTTGGTAGAGTTGAAGATGTGGATTCAAAATTACTTTTGAAGGTATTACCTGGAAGAATTGGGATAGGTCATACAAGATGGGCAACACATGGAAAGGTTACAGAAGAGAATGCCCATCCTCATACATCGTGTAATGGAGAGATTGCTGTCGTGCACAATGGAATAATTCAGAACTATTCGGAGCTAAAATCAATGCTCATGAGAAAGGGTCATATTTTCAAGAGCGAAACTGATAGCGAAGTCATTGCACATTTGCTGGAAGAGGACTATGTTCATTCTGGCGATCTGAGAGGGGCGGTCTTGAATACAGCGAAGAAATTGAATGGCGCATTTTCTTTTATTGCGGCGTTTAGTGATGGGACCATTGCTGGAGCCAGATTCGATGAACCACTAATTGTGGGTATTTCAAATGACGGCTATTATGTTAGCAGTGATGTTGTAGGATTTTTGAATTACACTGACCGAGCAATTTTCCTTGACAATCGAGACGTTGTAATATTGAAGGGCTCAGAAATGGAAATGATTAGTTTTGACGGTGCACCTGTCATGCGGCCAATAACTCAAGTGGCTTGGGAGTTTGGCGGGATTGACAAGGGAACGTATGCTCATTTCACCATTAAAGAGATAAACGAACAGGTAGAGACCATTGTTAAATCTGGAAAGGACCAGGAAAAAAGAATTGAGCAAGTCAGTGAGTTGCTCAAATCGGCTCCGTTTGTATACTTTACCGGAAGTGGGACTAGCTATCATTGTGCATTAGTGGCAAAGGCACTTCTTTCAAAGTATGGAAGGAGGAAGTCAGATGCTATCATGTCAAGTGAGTTCCAATATCTAGTAAATGATATTGAGCATGACTCTGTAATTGTTGCCATCTCACAGAGCGGGGAAACGGCAGATGTTCTAGAGGTTGTAAAGAAAGCGAAACCACTAGGGTCAAAGATCATCTCCATTGTGAATGTTCCGACCTCATCCTTGGCTCGTCTGAGCGACATTTCTATTCCCATGAATTGCGGGCCGGAAATAGGAGTAGCAGCGACTAAGAGTTTTACCTCACAGTTGACAATCCTTTATGCCATAATTGATGAACTGTCCGGAGGGGTTATCGGATTGGAAGACCAGAGATATAGATTGCAGAACGCTGTGAAAGAATTAATCAAAAGTCAGAGCATGATTGAACGAATTACTGACGAAATTAAGGACGTCAGAGACATCTATGTATTGGGCAGATCAATTCATTATCCTATAGCGCTTGAGGGGGCCCTCAAGATCAAAGAATTGAGCTATGTTCATGCGGAAGGGATCCCTGCT
>DASSCH010000212.1:0-2716 GCA_035697905.1 Nitrososphaeraceae archaeon | reverse complement strand
TAAGAGATTTCCTACTATTATCTTTTCGAAATCCTTATCAGTACTATTCTTCCTTGCGCTGATCAATTCTATTGCATCATTACCAACCAAGTACCTGCGTTCTGGATTCTCCTCAGTTACTGCATTGAGTATCGCATTTGCCACTACCTTTGGAGAGGTTCCATTAGCAAGGGTGGAAAATAGATTTGTCTGTATTTTGTTCATTAAATTTGAATAAGTACCTAATGCGTTCTTTGGCGTTACAAAGGCAAAGTTTGTATCAATTACTCCAGGTTCAATTAATATTATTTTGATTCCAAATTGTTTCAGTTCATAAGCCATTGATTCACTTAGACCCTCAAGGGCAAATTTACTACTTACGTATGATGAACTCAAAGGGAAGCCAATACGTCCAGCAACCGAGCTTATATTAACTATTGTTCCATTCATCTGTTTTCTCATTATAGGTAATATCTTCTGCATAACTCTGATACTTCCGAAAAAATTAGTCTCAAATTGTGCTTTTATCTCATCTAGAGAACTTTCCTCGACACTTCCCATTAATCCATATCCTGCGTTATTAACCACTACATCAATTGATTTCTTTTCGTTCAAGATATCGTTGATTGCATCATCAACTGATTTATCGTCAGTGACATCAAGCTTTAAAACACGTAGCGGAAGATCTTCTTTTTTTGCAATCTCTGTTATTTCTTTAGATTTGTTCAGATTACGCATAGTCGCATATGTATCAAATCCATTTCTTGCAAGTAGCAACGCTGTTTCATAGCCTATTCCAGAAGAGCTACCTGTCACCAATGCCACTTTATTCTTATTGGTTTCAATTTTTTCGACCATATGAATATGGGTGTATATACACCCATATAAGTGTATCTACACGTATTCGTTTAAATTTAGATATATTGACACAGGATAAACAGTTTTATTTGTAATATGTGTATATCAACCAAGTCGGAATTGAAGGAACAAAATATTGCCGAGATACTCAAAGAAGGTATGTCCAGACAGACTTGTACGTGTGGTGAATTACGCAAGGCTGCTCGTGCAATAACACAACTGTATGATAATGCGTTCAAGTCAAGTGGTTTGCTTTCTACCCAACTAAATGTACTAGATATGATTTGCAACAATGATTCGATAAAAATATCAGATCTTGCTGAAAAACAGGCAATGGATAGAACAACTCTGACACGAAATCTATCCATTTTGGAGAGAGAGGGATATATCAATATCTCATCAGGAAACGATCATAGAACTAGAATTGTAAAAGCTACTCACAAAGGGCGCAGTGCAGTAGCCAAAGCAATTCCTCTGTGGAACGAAGTGCAGCGTAAGGTAAAACAAGAAATGGGTGAAAACTCATGGAGTCAGCTAATGCAAAATTTGGCTCATTTTGTGAGAATAGCCGACCAATTAAATGATCGTAGCTGACTAGACGACTGATTCATTATTTGACAAAACTCATGAGCAGACGTAGTTCAGTTCGTTTTTACCGATGTCATAGAAATATGTGATTCAAACTTTATGTGTTATCATAAGTTACATGATTCATAATATGCAGGTGGGAATTGATAGTTTCGCAGCATGGGATAACACAAGCTCATCATTAAATCCTTCTGAGCGTTTGAGAAAATTAGTAGAACAAATTGAATTTGCCGACAAGGTAGGATTGGATCTGTTTGGAATTGGCGAACATCATCGTAAGGAATTCCTTGATTCAGCTCCTACCGTCATTCTTGGAGCAGCCGCAGCACGGACGAGAAGCATACGTTTGACGAGCGCTGTAACAGTATTAAGTGCTACAGATCCGGTCCGACTGTTTCAAGAATTCGCTACCCTGGATCTTTTGTCACAAGGTCGGGCAGAGATGGTTGTGGGCCGTGGCTCATTTGTCGAAGCATTTCCTCTTTTCGGCTTGAGGTTGGAAGATTATGACTCGCTTTTTGCGGAAAAGCTAGAATTGCTGTTAAAGATTCGTGACAATGAGCATGTCAGGTGGTCTGGAGAATATAGGCCTCCACTTACAGGACAGGGAATTTACCCTAGGCCATTACAGAATCCTTTACCGATATGGATAGGCGTTGGCGGAACCCCAGAGTCATTTGTGCGTGCTGGTCAACTTGGACTTCCATTGATGGTTGCAATCATAGGGGGTGAAACACATAGATTCAAACCACTTGTCGATCTCTACAGGCAGTCGGGAACGGAAGCTGGCTATTCAGCTGATCAACTAAAAGTAGGTGTACATTCGCTAGGCTATGTTGCTGAGAATACAAAGCAGGCAGCCGATGACTTTTTTCCCGGATACGCACGTACGATGACTGAAATAGGAAAGGAACGTGGATGGCCTAGGATGACACGTGACCATTTTGAGGAACAGATGGGTTCTCAAGGTGCGCTCATTGTAGGTGATCCAGAGGAAGTAATCGAGAAAATTATTAGACACAGTAAGGCACTAGGTGGCATCTCCAGGGTCACTTTTATGATGAATCCTGCTTCGCTGCCTCATGACAAGCTGATGCGAGCTACCGAATTAATAGGTACGCAGGTGGCCCCTGCGCTTCGTGAAGAACTCGTTGGAAATGATGCCAACATTTGAAATTCAGTTAAGTTAATGTGTAATCCCTCAGCATTTGGAATAATTATAGGAAACATTTTTTATTTAGGATGGGTAATGCATTATGGTTGAAAAAGCAATAATGGGCAATTTAACTAA
>DASSCH010000211.1:0-23765 GCA_035697905.1 Nitrososphaeraceae archaeon | reverse complement strand
CTTGATTCCTTTGGCGTTGATCAGATAGAAATAAGCCCCGTTGTTTCCAACGATCACTTTGAAGCTACTAGGACCATTATTAGGCAAGGGTTGAAGGCAGACATACTAGCCCATGTCCGTGCGATTAAATCGGATGTAGACAGGGCAATAGATAGTGGTGCGACATGGGTTGCCACTTATTTAGGCATCTCCGATGTTCACCTTGCTTCCAAATTAAAAATTTCAAGAGAAGAAGCTAAAGTTCGAGCTTTAGAGGTAGCAGATTACATTAAATCACACGGCCTCAAATCTCGGTTCACAATGGAGGATGCAAGTAGAACTGACCCGGACTTTTTAGTAGAAATGTGTGTCGAAATGAATAAGAGAGGAATTGAGAGGATCAGCCTGCCTGACACCGTAGGTATAATGCGGCCCATTGGGATGAGGAAAATGGTAACGTTGATTCTCAGTCATATAGATGTAGCCAAGACTTCTCTTGACGTTCACTGCCACAATGATGTTGGACTAGCTTTGGCTAATGCGTTGGCTGGTTGTGATGCAGGGGCTGATCAAATTCATACGACTATCGACGGATTTGGGGAGAGAACTGGTATCCCATCGTTGGCTGAAACTGCAGTTGCATTAACTTTCATATATGATTGTAGAACTGACTTGAGGCTTCATATGTTAAAAGACCTTTCCAGAACGATATCCCAATATACGCATCTGGAGACACCTGAATCGAAACCCATCGTCGGCGACAGTGCATACAAACACAAAGCTGGAACACATCTTGCTGCGATCCTAAGAGACCCTTCTGCCTATGAGATAATTGAGCCCAAATTAGTTGGGAATAGACGCAAGATAGTTTTCGGGGAGTTGGCAGGAAAGAATGGTGCCGGTTACTTGCTGTCACTTTTGGGATTGAATACGGGCAAGGACGAAGCTGAAACACTAGCTCGAGGTCTAAAGGAACTTAGAATGGGAGATGTACTCGAGCTGTACCTGGACGACAGACTGGAGAGAAAGATACTTAATGATGCTGTTCCAAAGGTTAAGACTGAGGAAAGAAAAGAAAATTGGTAAAATGTCCAGAGTGTGATGCTGAAGTAAAGATTCCAGACGATTCGATGGAAGGAGAGATAGTGACTTGTGCAGACTGTGGTGCAAGTTACGAGCTAGTAAAACGTAAGGAAGGGTTTGACATCAAACCGGCCCAAGTTGTCGGTGAGGACTGGGGTCAGTGAACAAAGAAAAAATTAATACTACGCCTACACCTTCTCTTACAATTCTTTACGACAACATTAGATGGGAAGAAAAGGCTCTCTTCGAAGCGGCAAAGAAAAGAGGTATAAACGTCTCAATGTTAGATTGTAAGACATTATCTCTAAAATTAGAAGGCAGGAATGACGATGACATCTTATCGAATGGCACCGTCATCCAGCGCTGTGTTAGCTATTTCAGGAGTATCCATTCCACATCAATGCTGGAAGGCCTAGGATATAGAGTAATAAATTCATTTGAAACATCAAACATTTGTGGCAACAAACTATTTGCACACGTCACATTGAGGAAGAAAGGTGTCAAAACTCCTAAGGCAATTACAGCTTTCTCTGCCGAGTCTGCATTGACAGCTATAGAGGAAATTGGGTATCCGGTAGTCATAAAACCTACTGTCGGAAGTTGGGGAAGATTGATAGGATTACTGCGCGACAGGGACGCTGCAGAAGCTGTAATTGAAAGCAGAGAGTATATGTTTCCATTATACCGAATTTATTTTTTTGAAGAGTTTGTAAAGCGGCCACCTAGAGATATCCGAGCGATAGTGATTGGCAACCGGGTCGCAGCAGCTATCTATAGGTATTCTGGACACGAAGAATGGAAAACCAATATGGCCCTTGGGGGCAAGGCTGAACCATGCGCAGTAACCAAAGAATTAGAAGACCTATGCCTAAAGGCATCAGATGCAGTTCAAGGAGAAATTGTAGGAGTGGATCTGATGGAGAGCGATGAATTAGGCTTAATGGTACATGAAGTTAATAGCACCACAGAATTCAAGAATACAGTACGAGTAACTGGCGTTGATATACCCACGCTTGCTGTTGAATACTCAACAGGACCAAAAAATAGATAGAATTGGTGTCATACGGCTATGCAGTAGAATTTCTAAAGGGTTCTCTTGAAAAGTATACACCATCTAGATCTGAGTCGCCACTTGCGATTTCTCTCAAAGAAAAATGCATTGATGAGCTTGGATTTGAGGAGGCTTACATAGACAGTGTCGGAAATGTGATTGCAACCAAGGGCAGTGGAGAACCGAGGATCCTTCTTTGTGGTCACATGGATACTGTTCCCGGAAGTATTCCAGTTAGAATAGAAGATGGGTATATCTACGGTAGGGGAGCCTCTGATGCAAAGGCTCCACTAATCTCAATGTTGCTTGCGGCTTCAGAGTTTCCTAAACAGCGTGGAACTATTATCTTCGCTGCAGTTGTCGACGAAGAAGGAAATGCAAGTGGAATAAAACACCTAGTTTCAAAACACTTGGACGTGAATTATGCAATATTCGGTGAGCCTAGTGGTATTGACAAAATCACCGTCGCATATAAAGGAAGGTTAGCAATAAGGCTTGTATGTGACGTAAAGAGCAGCGCCCATGCTAGTGCACCATGGTTGGCAAGGAATTCCATTGAAGAGATGTCTGCTTTGTGGAATGAATTAAGGGCTGAGTTATGCGGAAGGGAGACACTATCAGGTGGATCCGATTCGGTGACATGTGCCATCACAGAAATAGAAGGAGGATCTAGTCACAATGTCACTCCCCAGCGATGTAAAGCAACAATTGATATCAGAATACCTGTGAAAACTACTTGTGATGAAATTCTGGCAAGAGTAGATTCTGTGGTAAACAAGGTATCCAAATCTAATGGGAGTGTTATAAAATACAGGACCGAAGATAGGACGGAACCATTTGAAGCTGAATTTAGATCTGTGCTAGTTCGGGCGCTTTCCTTATCGATCATGGATATATGCAAGGTTAGACCATTACTAATTCGCAAGACCGGTACTGGAGATATGAACATTTTAGGAAATGCCCTCAAAATGCCTGCGGTGACTTATGGACCGGGCGACCCTCATTCATCCCATACTACCAACGAAAGAATAAAGATTGAGGAATACATATCAAGCATTGAAATCTATACTAGGGCGTTATTCCACATCTCTAGGATACATCACCTGAAGAAAGATTTGCATTAGGGAACAGCACAATTTGTGGTGAAAGGATAGACTACAATGTTATGGTTAATCGGACTAGGAATAGAAGGCCTTTATGGGATGAGCATGAAAGGCCGTGAAATCCTAAAAATATGCAACCTCATCTACATAGAGAGATTTACAGGTTATTTGTCAGATAGCGAAATAAGTGAATTGAGACGCTACTGTAAGCATAATGATAACGTTGTAAATGTTGTGGGGAGATTATTTGTAGAAGATGGCCGTGAAATACTTGAACAGGCTGGTGACAAGGAGGTAGCCTTGATAGTGTATGGCGAGGCGCTAATCGCCACTACCTACATCGAACTATTCATACGGGCCACAAAGAGAGACATTGAGGTGAAGGTGATCCATTCCGCGTCCGGTATCACCTCTCTAATTGGCGAGAGCGGATTACAAATTTACAAGTTCGGCAGGGCGTCAACTATAATGTCTGAACCTCAGTCAGCAATTAGTGTTTACAACACATTGCTGGATAACTTATTGCTTGGAAACCATACCCTAATCTTGACCGAATATAGCGAGACAAAGGAAAACATTTCTCCTTTCTTTCTAGAACCTTCTGTTGCTATGATGATGTTATTGGACGTCGAAAAGGATCAAAGAAGTCAAGCATTCACTGAAGAGACCTTTGTACTTGTTGCGTCAAGAATTGGAAGAGCTGATAAAAAGATCATTTCAGGTCATGTTCGATCACTTATGGAAATTAATTATGAGGCAGGTCCCCACTCTCTTATAGTCCCTGGTCGACTTCATTTCGTAGAGAAGGAAGCAATCTCCAGTATAACTTCGGTATTAAACGAGCCAAGTGAAAACTCTTCGCATGTTATGAGAATTTCTACTAGAATGGTTGAAAAGTATGTTCCCACTGTTAGGAAGACTGTAAAAGAGCTTAGAAAACGACTTCCCACAGATTCAACACAATACAAAGGAATTCTCGCCGTCCTCGACAACGCGGAATATTATGTTCAAGACGCTGAAAAATTCCTAAACCAAGGAAAAAATGAATTAGCTGTGTTGAGTGTAGGCTATGCTGAAGGTCTAATTGATGCAATTTCCTTCCAAAGGGGACTGGATCCTTGGTAGCCGAAAGTAACCCAATGCAATGCATTTCTGAAAGGGAAAATTTTCAAAGGTCCTACTATAGCACAAACAGTTGGGCTAATTCAGCTGAAATGGTTTTAGTAGTAGCACGACTTACTTATCCCCTAATACCCGATGAATGACGCTCCAAGGCATAGTTCTGCCATCAAATCAGACCGAATACCAGATGAATTAGAGCGCTTTGTTAGGCGCGATACCTACGCTCTTCTTATCAAGGGAAAGGCTGGCACAGGCAAAACGACTCTTTCATTGACCATTCTCAAAACCTTAGGTCAAGCAAGCAATTTTTTCTATATTTCTACTAGAGTATCTCCTAGACAGCTCTTCACTTACTATCCATGGCTGGAACCTTTTGTTCAAAAAATAAAACCTCAGCCTACCTCGGAGAATGAGGAACAAGTGTACAAGATGTCCATGTTCGAAGACGCACGCCTCGATGAACCTGAATCGCTGTTTGAGCGCATAACCAACGAATTGATGGATGTTAAGGCTCCAATCATAATTATCGATAGCTGGGACGCTATAGCTTCGTTTATGGATAAGGAGGCCAGACTAAATAATGAACGAGTCCTGCAGACATGGCGAGAGAGGGCAGGCGCCAAACTAATCTTCATAAGTGAGGATATTTCGCATAGTACGCTTGACTTTTTGGTTGACGGTATCGTGGAATTGGATCAATCTGTGTACGATTCATGCAGATTACGACAGATAAAGATGATCAAGTTAAGAGGGGTGAGAATGCTAAATCAGATTTATAATTTTTCACTTAATAATAGTATCTTTACCAGCTTTCAAACTTACAAACCTTCCGAATATGTTCTTAGCAGGATAGCCCCTCAAAATGACTTACCCAAGCGAAAGGGTCATCCACTGAAGCCCTACTCTGTTAGCGGTGTTGGACGGATTCGGACTGGATATGCTGAATTGGACTCCGTGTTGGAGGGGGGGCTCCCCAGAAAGGGGATTGTGATCTTCAAATTTGATCCCAGTGTCCATATAAATGCAATAGCAACTTTTTTTGCAAAGATAATATCCAATTTCATAAAGAGAAATAATCCGGTCCTTCTGCAACCTATGAACCAAGCTAATTCACAGACGATCATGGCGATTATAAGATCATATTTGGGATATTTCCCTGACGGCAGCGTTCTCAAAGGATTGTGGTCTGATATCAAAGACTCCGATCTCAAGCAGCACATAGATCCTACTCAGTATTCTCTCCTGAAGAACTCTCAATTTGGCTTGATTGACAAAAGTATAGAGATGGCTCGAAAGAGATACCCGGAAGCCTTGATGTTAAGTATCTTTAATTGCGAAAATCTGAAAACACTTGAAGACGAACTCAGGCAACGTCAGACAAGTGTGCTCTCATTTCTTAGTGAGAAGACAGATCTTTCGATTATAGTAGGTACGACTAACGAAGTAGGCTCTCCTCCTGTAGAAGCTCATGCAGTTCTGAACCTTGAGGTCAACCTAATCAATGGCACATTGTTCTTGAGACCCGTTTCACCAGTAGGACCTATTTTTGGACTGACTCCATACAAGGTATATGGAACTCCACGAGTAAATCTTCAAGTTTTGGTGTGAATATGATTTCTAGCAGCACAGTTGCTTGCTGAATTAGTGCAACCATATCGATAGGAACCATTTTGAGCTCACTCATGATATTGCATCAAAAGTTATTTTGTTATCGTGCCTACCAATCTCTCCATATTATCTGCTTTTCCTTTCCATGCAATAACTAGCAAGCCTAATGGCACCGAACGGATAAGAAATTGAATGAGATAGGCGATCCCCAGTGGATTGGGGTCGTACGGCTGCAATATTGATGGGTCCCAGTTTCTATAAGTTATACTTAACCTAATCAAGTCACCGCAAGTGGTAATAAACATGAATTCTGGACATAACCAAAATTAACTAATCGCAGATTAAAGTTTGAAAATCGACGGTTGCACTTTACTTTCAATTTTCGAGCTATTCTTCAACTTTAAGATTTTGCTAATAACATACAATCAAAGAGGATTGTGACAATTTATCAACTAAATCAATGTCAGCAATACATTTATTGGTCAGGCTGGCCAGACGCTTCAATACGCTAATTGGTAACTGGTCTAGAAAAACTAAATGAGGATCTCCCCCTAACAGATTTCTGTAGCGTACTGGATGCCAGCACTAGGGTTCTGAAAAATCAAAACGAAAGCGGCCAAATTTCAGGAGGCAAGGTAGTAGGATCGTTAGTTAAATTGGAGATACCTCAGAGGCTGGTAGTGATCGGCGACATTCATGGTGATTATGGTGTTCTAAGCACCATCTTGACAAAGATAGATTACGAACGATATTTATCAGACGATCATAATAAGCTCATTTTCTTGGGGGATTACATTGATAGAGGTCATAAGTCTCCTCAAGTCTTGTATACTGTATGTTTCCTTAAAGCGAGATTTCCCCAGTCGGTAATTCTAATACGTGGAAATCATGAAGCCCCAGACGAATTCCCATTTCCTTCTCATGATTTCCCTTTTAGAATTATGGATTTATTTGGGCAAGATCGATCAATGGCTTTGTACTATCAAAAGATATTGCCGTTTTTCCATGCACTTTACCTATCGGTGGTGATTGAAGATTGTTTTGTTATCGTCCACGGTGGAGTACCGACCCAGCTTCCCCATGATGGACAGGAAGCTCTAGAGACTTTGTCTAACGCTCAGGCCAATTATATGACTTGCGAAACTATGGAAGAAATACTCTGGAATGACCCACGAGATTCTATCATGAATAAGGAGAATTTTGAACGATCGAGGAGAGGCATTGGTAAGCATTTTGGTAGGTCGGTGAGCCAGACGTGGTTAAGAAGACTTGATGCAAAAGTGATCTTAAGGGGTCATGAGCCTTGCGAAGGATATAAAATCGATCATCAAGGACTAGTCTTTACAATTTTCACCTGTAAAGAGTCGTATCCGAACTCAAAGGCAGCCTATTTGGACATTGATTCTGACCAGATGATACAACTACGGAACGGGTATGATCTCCGGCAACATATGAATTACTTATGAGAGAATCGCTAAATACTGAGGGTAACTTTAATTTCCTTGCAGCGCTTCCTAAGCGACACTGTCGAAATATCGGCAACTTGACATATTTCGACCTGACGCAGAAATTCATTGCAATTCTGTGAAGCAAGATAAATAACTGCCCCTGCAAGGGCTCTGGGATTCTTGCCAATAGATATACGATTCTCTTGGACATCTGAGTAAATTCGCAAGGCTTCCCTCTTTGTTCTTTCAGAGAGACTTAGCCTATTTGCTATAAGAGTAACGTAATCAGGACCATGCAAAACTGGGACTTGTAGCGATAATTCCTTCAAAATGAGTTTGTAATGCGTCATAACGTCCTTTGTCGGAAGATTACAAACCGTTGCAATATCCGATATAGTCTTAGGTGTAGCTGTTTCTCGGCATGCTGCGTATAGTGCTGCCCCTACAAGCCCGAGCGTAGATCTTCCCTTTGCGAGCTTCTTTACTGCCGCTTTTCTATAAATGTATGCAGCACTTTCGATAACGGCCTGGCTTAAATATAATTTATCTCCAAAGTTATTTAGGAACTTCAGAGCTTTTTCGAGATTTCTAGAAATGGAATCATTCAGTTGCGATCTATTGTTCCAGGTCCTTAGCCTTTGCATTTTCACCTTTTGGGACGGCTCTAGCGCTTTACCTCGCGCATCAGTATCACCTATCCCTATCAATGTGGATAAGCCCTTATGATGCACTGCCAGAGATTCAGGCATGCCCGTCCTTGCCCTGTCGCTGTAACCAGATCTTGACGGAAAACTTCCCGCATGTTCAGAACTCAGCAGCTCGTCTGCAACGACGCATCCACACGAGCTACAAACGAATTCATTTGATATCATATCAAAGATGACTGTGTAACTTTGGCACTGACTGCAAAATGCAGCATCCATATTGTCATTTAACTTACTTTCAGACGGCACCAAAGTATCACTGGGCTCCCACCCGGACAAATGCTCCAACGGTTTTTATCCATACTTTTTCTAGAAATCAGAAATATCTTGTGAGATCGATATCTTATTGTTATTTTCTTACCCTAATCGCAAATGATCTAGATATTCAAACTATTTGGCGTAGGATATGCACCTTAAGAAATTCACGCAACTCAATTCTAGAAAGGATGTACTCTTATTAGTTATGAATTATATGAGATACAGACTTGCAAGACACTCTTTTAGCCGGATTGTTAACCTTTCTATGGTTAGTCAATATCCCAATTGCCGTTCTTGCAGTCTCGAGATTTGTCACAAACAGAAGTGTGTTTATAACTTCTGACCTAAAGAGGATCAGAAATGATCCAATGATTATATTTCAGATTACGACGAGGTCCGCAACAAAAACCCCAGTGGTTAAGAGAGGGATACGATCAATAATTGATTCATGTAGGGAGGTTGAATATAATAAATTTAAGATTTCGGTTGTAACTGAGGACCCTACCGATCAAATAGAACTTCGCGAATTCGGTTGCGAGGTGGTGGTCGTTCCAAAATCGTTCAAAGCATCCGCTATTAAGAAAGGGAGAGCCCTCCAATATGCACTTCTTTATAGAAGAAGCCGTGATGAAAACAAAAAACAGTTCTGGATTTATCATATGGATGATGAGAGCTTTGTTACATCTCAAACAATTTTGTCTCTCTTGAAGTTCATACGAGACGGAAGGGGGATAGCTTCTGAGGGACCTATTTTTTACCCTCTAAAGTTTGAAAACGCCAATGTTTTAACTGCACTAGCTGAATCGATTCGACCGTTTACATGCTATGATTGTGTTTCTCAAATGACAAATAAAGTTGTCCTCAAGACTCCACCGCTGCATATGCATGGTAGTAACCTTCTTGTACGATCAGATGTGGAGGACAACATTGGATGGAATTTCGGTCCCACGCTAGCTGAAGATCAATTGTTTGGCTACCTGGTATATGAGAAATATGGTTCAAACTCTATGGGCTGGCATGGCGGGATCTTACTTGAACAACCTCCCCTTAATATCAAGGATCATTTTATGCAGCGTAGGAGATGGGTTCTAGGGAGCCTTCAAAATGTAGATAAATTTTCAATTATTCACAGAGTCAAACTATCATATAAACTCATGACGTATTTCTTAGGATTTGCTGCTGGACTGCTATCAACAGTTATCTCCATTTATGTAAACCTGCCAATCATACTATCATTTCTTGCTTCAGCTGGTACTTATACTGGCAACGGCGGTGCAGATAATACTATCATGAATTCTCTTGTATACAATCTTAACCTGGCATTCCAACAATTCTATTCCAATTCTGCATTACACAATTGGACTACTGCGGGACCAATCGAATTCGCTACTGGATTACTCCTTCTGTTCTCGTCAATTATTTGGTTGTTCTCATATCAACTTGGTTTGTTTCAGAATCTTCGATTTAGTCAGATCTCATTGTCAAAAAAAATATTCTTTCACTTTCAAACCTTGTTTTTATGCCCTATTATTGGTCTTGTAGAAACATTTCCAGCTTTTTATTCAATTTTAGAGTACACATTTCGAAACAACCGGAATGAAGGTACACCGGTTTATGATTTCTACGTCATAGAGAAGTGAGTGATATTACTGACCTCAACCTCATGAGGAGACCAATTGAAAGGATATGTCGACAGATAGTATATTTTCAAATCTATAAAAGATCTAAATTCCATTCCTTTCAATAGGATAAGTCAAGCCGATTGGCTTAGCAGTTTGACCTCCCGTCTGACAAGCAACGCTGCATCATGTTAGAAATATAATTCGTGAAAAAGATTTGATCGGCAGCAGATTTACACTTCTTCAAAGAATGGAGGGGGTGGGATTCGAACCCACGAACCCCTTAGGGACGGGATCACCCATTTGAATCGTGTAATCTTGAGTCCTGCGCGGTTGACCAGGCTTCGCTACCCCTCCTCAATGCTTAATTTGAAGCATCAGGTTTTGTTTCCATTATACTGGGAAGGCACCATGATAAAAATTTAATCAAATTCAACTTTGGGACTAATGACACTGATAGGAGACGTAATATTTATTTTGGATGACCATTAGCTAATTAAAGAATGAAGATAACTGAATTAACGCCTGGCATAAGGGGTGTAAGTGTAGAAGGAAAAATAGAAAGCATAGCAGAGCCTAGGACCGTAAACCTAAGAGCGGGGGGCACTGCTCGAGTCGCGGATGCTGTTATTGCTGATGATAGTGGAAGTATAAAGTTGTCACTTTGGGATGACCAAATAGATATGGTTCAAGAGGGCGATATGGTAATTATCGAGAATGGTTATACCCAAGCCTTTAGGGGAGATAACAGCCTGAACATAGGTCGTTATGGCAAGCTGCGGAAGGTTTAGCAGCTCACATATATCAACACCCCAAAAGGGCATTCAGCGGTGCTCATTTTTTACTGCAACCAATCGCCTTTAGCTGATATAACCTATGTTAAGCGGATTAGTTAGCGAGGTTTGCTCTCCCCCCCTTCAAACTTCCCACTGGGGGTCTGTCCCAGTTGCTGTTCAATTGTTTTTTATCAACATTACTGTGTCTTTCGCTCTCGCGCCAGGGCTTCCATACTAATCACTATACCCAGTTTCCTAGTCAAGACTTCCAATAATGACCTTGATACTTTTGCATCAACAATATATCTTGCGGTTTCGCCCAAAAACAAGTACCTCTCATCCCTTTCAATTTGGCCAATCTTACTATTGGTCCATTCATCCCTGTGATTGCTCCACCATCCATAGCAGCAATTTCAAGGATATTGATATCTCTCAAGCTCTCCCTGTCGGAAGCCGTACAAAATACTCGAGGTTTCTGGGAAAAGACTCCTGCGACAAAACCTACCAATGCATATATGGGCAGAACAGAAGTATAGATGCAATTCCAAGAATTGTTTCCGCCAATAGGTACCCCGCATCAGGGTTAGAAGGCTGTGAGTCTCCAGTCAAGAACATCATGTTCAAAGAAGGTGAGATCGTGGATTCATGATAAAGTATTGCGTTCCTAATTAGAAATACAATCCCATCTGCCTTAATCAGAACTTGTGCTGGAAAAGTGTTCGAGTAAATATCTACTAATTTTTTGCGTCTAATTTATGTATTAGACGATCTACTGCAAGTTTGCCTGCATAACCACTTCCAGGGAACCCACAGATAAGGTTGATGAACTTAGAACCAAGCAATGTAGAGTTGGGATAAATTAATTCAAACAATGCCTAAATCATATCACGACAGGTCTTGCTGAAGTAAACAACCTAAAGGTGTATATTTCAATGACTAGTTTATTCGGAGTTATACCTAGTGTAATTTTTCTAACCTGTTTGAGAGCACAGCATACTACGATATTACCTACCGAATTCTAAATAGTAATTGAATCCTTCTACCGCCATAGTCAAGGCTTATAAGTTATTCTCTCGTCTTGTACTTTAGTTAAATGATTAAAGAATTTATCGTATCGAGAATAGAAGCGTCTCATGATGGAACGCCGTACGTACATGTTAGCTTCATGGACCAGACGTCAGGGGAGAGACAACAGTCAATGAACCCCTTTGGAGCTAAAGCAATGACCTTTTCATCCCCAGAAGATTTAATGAAAAACTTACCTAAAGCTATGTCAAACGTTCTTGGGAGTGGTATGGGAGTAGCTGACGCACCAACATTCAAGCTGAGTATGAGAGAATATGAAGATCTGGGGCTAAAAGTAGGTGATAAAGTTTTAATTGAGCTAAAGAAGCCCGAGGTAACAGGTATATAACTTCGTGAGGGTTCTCCTAAAAAGCATTACTGGTTTTAGTATCTAAATCACGTTAGCAAAATTCAAAGATAATCAACTAGACTTGATTGGCCTACGTCCTGGCCAGCTCCTCTATTTAGTATCAGATTCGATATCTTTATGCCTATCTTCCTTATCGGAACGTTAACGTTAAGCTCAGTTCCACTATGTGAAGGCCTGTTCTCCGTCATGTCGTCAGCAGCTTGCCCTTCTTGTCCTTGTGTGGAATAGAACTTTTGTAGAAGGACTGGTATTGTGCTACTAATACTTTGTCGGGTATCCTGATAACGTAAATATGATCTCTCTCTTGTTTCAACTACAAAATCTGCATGAACCAGTTTAATTCCTACTGTTCGAAATCGATACCCTTTTCTTTGTATCCTCGCAAACAGCTCATCTGTTAATGCGTTAAAATGAACAAGTAGCATTTGTTGATCCTTAGTAAATTCGGATAAAGTGTATTCCGTACTCAAGGAAACATGTTCACCCCTAGGTCGAACTGGCTCCTCGTCTAGGCCTCGAGCAATCTTCCACATGCGTATCCCGTACTTATTACCGAATCTATGCACAAGGGTTTGGACATCAGTCCTTGCAAGTTGTCCGATCGTATCGATACTCATATGTTTCAATGATTTCTTAGTTATAGTCCCGATACCTGAAATTCTTTCTACTTCAAGGTTTTCAAGAAAATTAGGAACTGCTGCTGGAGGAACTATAGTAAGTCCGTCTGGTTTTCTAAAGTCTGAAGCAATCTTAGCAATTGATTTCGTAGGAGCTACCCCAACAGAAGTTAGAAGACCACATTCTATCTTTACCTTATTCTTGATTGAAATCGCAAAGTCCTCGATAACATGTGAATAGCTCAAATTGCATACAGAATCACAATTTCTCTTCGAATGTCTAACTCCTACACCTGAGTCAACAACATCTATTGCTTTATCGTTATGTGCGACCAGAACATGAATCTTGTCAGAACAATCTAGGAATGCCTCATCGATGCTGGTTTGTTCCAAAATATCAGAGCAATCGTGCAATACGTTCATCACTTTCTCGGAGATTGCCGCATAGTACGGGATATCTACCCGATTAAGGATAAGGTCGGGACAGGCTTTCAATGCTGCAGTTAAGGGCATAGCAGATTTTACTCCCAGTTTCTTTGCCTCGTACGAGCACGACGCTACCACTCCTTTTGTGATTCGGCCTTGCTCTTCATGAGTCATAATTACCGCATGCGGCTTACCCACTAGCAGCTGCAAACGTAGCTCTTCACATGAAGGATAAAACGAATTTAGATCAACGTGGACTACAACCCTCTTGTGATTCCATGAATCTAGCTGACTAGTGTCACTGCTATGCCCTGAACTACTTCTACCATCCATAGGCGTATTGATTTTGGGAAAATCTGGGGCCGCACTACTACTATTCATGTATTAAACACACACAAAGCCTTTTTCATTTGTCTGATCATTTGTCTTCCCGTTCAATGATAAATACAATGACAAAGTACAAGAGATATTCAAGTCAAAAAGTAAGGAACATACTAAAACATTTTTACTGACAGGAATTTGAAAAAGAACAAGCATTATAATAAGTGTACTGAATTTAGTGATAATAATAATGCGATATAGATTCTTACAATTGAGATTATTGCTTCCACATCTACAATACAAAGCACTTTTTTTATTCCTATGGTGAACTACTATGCGATGCTTCAGGTTTTTTTATTTACCTACACTTCATCCATTTACTGGTTATAGATAAAAAAACCTATTGCTTGAGCTGGGGTCTAACTTGTCTCTTCAAACGAGGCATAGGAAGATAAATGAATTTGTTTTGGCACCATCCCTAATGATCGAAATTTATATCTAACGCTTGCATTCTACTACGTCAGTATCTGCATGAATAAGAAAAATATGCTTAATTCTCGACTCCTTTATAAAAAAGATAACTGGTTTCGGGATCCCTTCGGAAGATATGTCATGTTTAGAGGCGTAAATTTTGGATCAAGGAGTAAACTTCCCCCTTACCTACCCATCTCTCCACTTAATCTTAAGAGGATATCTGCTGAAGAGCTTGCAAATGAGATTGCGTCTGTAGCTAAGGAACTTGACCTCTTGTCAGAATCGGGGTTTAATGTAATTAGATTGGTTCTCTCTTGGAAAGCCATAGAGCCTACGCCTAATCCAGACCTTGATCGGATTCTACCAGAGGGAGAAGAATATCTGAGACTCGTTTTGCAAATCATTGATGAGCTTTACTCACGTAATCTCCTAGTCTTACTTGATTTCCATCAGGATATCGTTCATGAGGTATGTGGCGGAGACGGATTTCCGGATTGGGCTCTGGCGTTGAATAGTGAAGTCAAGAGGCCAGAAAAACCAGTGAAAAACAATAAACTGTGGGCTATGTCATACCAAATGAATAAACTCGTTAAAAACACATTGTATTCATTCTATCATAACGATTTAACCAATGATGAAATGAGGCTCTCTCATTATCCCATAAGGACTCACCTTGAAAAAACTATAGGACAGACAATAAAATTCTTCAAGAACACAAAAGATGGTGAAGGTCACCCCGCAATTTTAGGTATTGATCTGTTTAACGAGCCTCATCCTGCGGGGATCGACAAACTTGAATTTGAATCAAAGCTGCTAAAGGAGTATTATCTAAATGCTTTCCATGAAATAAGGAAATATGATGACAAGATTTTTGTGTTCATTGAGCCGCGGGTTGATTGGACAGCATTTTCTTCGGAAGAGATGAACAAGAAATTAACCGGTTGGGATAAGGCTAAGAAATTCGATCTACGAAGATTTCTGCGCATTGGTGATATGGAAATGGTACGATCGCCTCTGGATGAAGGTACGTATACAAAAAAAGGGCTTATGGATCCTCCCAAGGAGATAAATACATATCTTCCTGGGAAAACTGATTGGCCTGCAGAATTTCTGGAAAGAGGAGTATTTTCGTTCCACTATTACGATACACGTGCCATAATGTCATCTTTTGGAATGATCCCCGACAACATATCAAAATACAAGCAGGACTGGCCTGATGTATTTGAAAGGATTGTATCAGCGGGGTATGAAAGAGATCTAATTCCATTTTTAACAGAGTTCGGCGGAACTCAAGAGTCGGAACAGATTAGACCATACATTAATTTGCAATATATTCAAGTTGAATCTCAGCTGTTGAATTCTACTTACTGGAATTATGACCTTTATAACACCAAGGATGGCAAGGATAACTGGAATCTCGAGAATTTTTCTCTACTAGGCCCTCAAAGAAAACCAAGACACTTGGATCTTGCGACCAGGCCCTATCCATTGCTGAGTTCTGCCAAACCTGCGTTTCTTTCCTTTGATACCAAGAACAAATACTTTTCACTGATACTTGAAGATGGCGTAATTGACCAGCCTACCGTGATATTTGTGCCCAAAAAAACTCACTATCAGAAGGGATTCTATGTTTGGTCAACTTCAAATACTAAAGAGTCGGTGGAATGGGATGCTGATGATCAACTTTTGTACTGGAAACCATCCAAGGAGCTGGACAATAACGCTTTAGTTATTTCAGAAAGGAATGACGTCCAAAGCAGTAAGCTCCCTAAAGAAGTCAGCGGGATCTTCTCAACTTTGACTCCTTTAGGAGGATTTGGATAAAAAGGATTAGTAATACTGGCGGTGATTAATTGCGAAATGAGTTTGTGTACATTCTAAACCAGCTTTCATACATCAAAATACGTATAACGCATCTATCTAGTGGTCATTCAACCACAACTTCTACTATGCGAGATGGCTACACACAGAGGATCCGAGTATACTGGTTTATTCAACAATTTATCTCCTGATGCTTCATCACATGAAAGGACTTGATGTGAGTGTATTATGAATGGAATGCAACAAAGGCTAATTATTCAATGCGGTTATACGTGGATGAGACATAATAAATCTTCCAGAGGGACATTGATGACATTATAGCTGCATTGTCAGAAAGAATAGGCTCTGAAAATTTTCAAAAAACTCTCTTCGCAAGGCGACCCTCGCCCTTAACCCCTCTCACTATCATGCTGATCCCTACTATTATGAGGGTGACAGAAAGCATGAAGACAAGAAGCATCAAACCGAAAGTCGTTGGATTTGCAATTATCAGGATGGCTACTACAATACAAAGAATTCCTACTCCTACACTGATGTATTTTCTAGTGGCCCGATGAACATCATCTTCCCTAAATGCATGTATAATGCGAGCAATTCCAATAACTAAGAGGGCTATTGCTGCTAATACTATCAATAAAGCTGCACTAAATACTGGAAACTCCATAAGCACGATAGATAGGGCAATAATTAAAAGTCCTAACGCTATATTCGCGATTCTTGAAGATTTGTACTTTGATGGTATTGCTGTTGTGGTCGTAGTTGCTGCAGTCGTTGCAGTGGGTGTAGTTGTCATAGTTGTCGGTGTTCCTCTAGTCGTTCCGAAGCAAATTCTTTCAATACCTATGACTAGTAAAGTGATAGATAAAATAAGAACAGTCGTTGAAATAGAGGACCCTGGAACAAACAAGATAATCGCAGCTAACAAGACAGAAATTGAACCCAGTACAATCTGGAGCATTCGCAACCAAGGCGGGGTCCTCAAAATTTGCATTATTTTTATTCTTCTAGTACCACACCATCAGGCGGTCCTATATAAGTATCTCGTCGGCCTGCGACCTTGACACAAGATTAATATATTATACCTTCTTAACCGGCGACATATCAACAGCACACGATAGCAGTACGACCACTAAATCCGAGGAAATATCTTTTGCCGCGTGGAAGTCGGCCATTATACTAACTGGAACTACATTACTCATCCTCTTCATGCATACTTCTCTTTCACCTGCTATTCCTGCCATAGGTGAAGATATGGATGTGGACCAAGCCCTTGCTTCATGGGTTATGTCGATTTACATGATAACCGGGGCGGTTATGACTATCCTCATAGGGGGATTCAGTGACATATTTGGAGCAAAAAAAATGTTGGTGCTTATGATGGTAATTTATACTGCTGCTACCGCAGTTGCTGGTTTCAGTCAAGATATTTCTACTTTATTGACTATAAGAGCAATTCAGGGTATTGCTATTGCTAATACACCAATAGCTCTGAAAATAATAAGGGATCAGTTTCCAAAAGGAAAGTTTTCAATTGGACAGAGTATTGTAACTTCTGCATACTCAGGAGGAATGGCAATAGGTGTTGTATTAGGACCAATAATAGTGGCTTCTATTGGTTGGCAATCAATATTCTTCATGTGCGCACCCATTGCGGCCATTCTACTCTTTTTATGCTGGCGAGTATTGCCAGTGGATGAATCTGCCAAGATATTGGAACCTGGTACTTCCAGTACTAATAATATTGAGCCTGGTAGAAAGGATGGCGTCATCGACAAGAATGGGACAAAAAAGAAGAGAGCCAGATTAAGTTTGGATATCAAAGGAATAATTACCATGTCTGTTTCACTAGTATCATTTCTAATAGCAATAACTAACAGCGGCTCTCTATCAGAAAATCCACTGGGATTTGTCGTGCCACTAGTTATTGGAGCTATTTCACTTATATTGTTCATTCTAGTAGAGAAAAGGGCCAAATCGCCGCTAGTGCCTCTGAAGTTGTTACTTTCGCCACCTATATTTGCCGGAAATATAGCAATGCTAATGTTTGGTATCATACAATATATCATCATTACAGCTATTCCACAATTAGGTGCTGCACCTCAAGGATCGGGTCTGGGATTAGATCCAGACCTAGTGGGCTTGTTACAGCTCCCATTATCATTGGCAGTATTGATATTTGGTCCAGTCTTTGGAGTATTGTTAGCAAAGAAACGTAGACTTAATACAAAATTGCTCGTTCCGAGCATGGTGATAATGTCAGTATCTTTTTTGCTGGCTACTATATTCCATGAGACGTCAGCTGACGTTACAGCTTCACTATTTCTATTTGGAATAGGTGCTGCACTATTGCCTGTCACACTGATTAACATAATCATAGCACTAACTCCAAGGGAGTTAACAGGTATATCCTCAGCTGCAACCAGTGACATGAGAATAATTGGAGGAGCTATAGGCCCTGTAATAGCAATTGTTATCATAACATCTATATTGATACCAATTGAGGTGGACGGTGTTACCGGCCAGTACCCGAGCCCTTCAGCTTTTAATATTGTTTTCATTGTGGGTCTTGTCTTGGCAATTGCAGCTACAATACTTGTAGTAATTATGCGCGGGCCTGCTGTAAGAGCACTGAATATTGCCGAACCAGAACAGTCGTGAAGCGGCACTGACAATATCCTTATAAGCTCCTCGAGGGAATTTTCTTCAAATGTTCGAAGTTCAGCTTGGTAAATATGCATTTAATTTTGGATTATTGGTAGTCGATATGCAAAACGGATTTGTAAGCAAAGGAGGATCCTACGATCTACTGGGTATGAATACCGAAGAATACAGAAAAATTATACCCAAGACCAAGGAGCTGATAGATTTTTGTAGAGCAAATCTAATTCCTGTTTTTTATACTGAAGCTATTAGAGAACCCAGTGGTATAGATCTCTTAACTCGAGTTCACAGACTACTTCCAGTAACGCGAGAAGAACGACTAAAAGTACCTATATGTGTGAGGGGAACATGGGACGCGGAAACTATCGATGAAATCAAGCCGGCAAACTCTGATCACGTAGTTATTAAACGAAGGGACTCTGCTTTTCAAGATACCGAATTAAGGGTCTGGTTACAAAGCGAGGGTATAAATACCCTAATTATTTGCGGTGTCGATACATCAATATGCGTAGAAACATCATTGCGAGATGCATTTAATATCGGATACGATGTAATTCTTATCTCAGATGCAACGGCGTCAGGTACTAGCAAACATTATGAAACAACTCTCGAAAGAGTTCGTGATTACTATGGTTTGGTCATGACAGTAGAACGATTCTTTCGAATAGTAAACAGCTTGAAAAAAGTTATGGCTGGAGAGGTTAGGGTTGAAAATATTTCGAAGGATGTCATGACCGATTTCTTGAAAGAGTTTAATTTATTGGACATTCGGGAGAGACCTGAATGAATTAATATGCAGGGATCATTAAAAAAAGTATACCCCGTCAATTTTGGGTATGGTTAATCGAGAGAGAATTGAATCTCCCTAACAAGTCGAGTAGGAACATTTACCAATCATACTATAGATAAGAATTAGTCCTTTACCTTATCTTAAATTCTGGATTAGTCAGCATCGGCCTTAGCAACAAACTTAGGGATTGAATTCAAAAATGAGTAGAGTGAACCACACGTAATAGTGTAGTTATTTTACATCAGCGTTAACTTCTATCGTTATCTTCGTCCAGCGGTCGGCAGCCTCATACTTCTTCCTTTAATTCCAGCTATAATCATTTCTATTCCGACTATTAGTACGGCAATTGCGATTATGAGGCCTACGAATGCCGCTCCAAATCCAGGCGAAACCATTATCAAGATGCCTAGGACAATTTCCAATGCTCCCACACCAATACGGAATCCTCTTGACCAGCCTCGGCGCTCTTTGTCTCCAAATCCATGCACAAGTCTTGATATACCATCTATAAGGAGTACAATTCCGATAAGTATTAACACAAATACGCCTACTGCCGCTGGAAATGCAATTACTATCAGTGAGAGTATGATAACTAAGATTCCTAAACCGATACTTGCCATACGAGATTTGCTCTTTACAAAGAGCCCACTGATAACACTTTCAATTCCTACAATTAGCAAAAGGATTCCTATAATAAAGATAATTGAAGTCAAAACAGCCCCTGGAATAACAAGAAGCGTTATAGATATGATTATGGCGAGCGCTCCCAAACCTATTTGAGCTGCACGAACCCATCCTGGAGCCTTTGAATCACTCATTACTTAAATGAGTGACCAAGGGTGTATAAATTGTTTTTGATAATTTGAACACTGTGTAAAGTAGCTATTCTTCGTCTTGTAGATTACCTTGCTTGCCGGTGGTTCAGTCCTAAAATCTCCTGAGATACATTCATCTCTAATTAGCATCATCTTGTTAAATGGAATTGATCCTAGCTTTAGTTCCCATTCCACCCATGACTTACTGTAGGGATTCAGCGTGAATTGAAATCCCGAGAAACGGGTAGTTTCAAATTTCATTAATTGTCGTAAGAAATTCATTTACTCATGAACGATACAAGAATTGAGAAATAAATCAATGAGAGGTAGATTGCGACAATGAGGGTTATTTCATACTCAATCTGAAAGTTGATAGTCCATCTTTCTGTCAGAACGATATGTATAACTGAAAGCTAACGGCTTAATTATTGTTTCAGGATTTTCAAATACCTAGAAACACGCCTAAGCCCTAATATCCGTAATTGGTACCAGGAGAAATAGATCTAGACAATTCTATCATATTCTTTTGTCTATTTACTTAAATAGGCCATGAATGCATAAGCAACGTAAATCAAAAACATGAGTTCAGTAAAGCAACCAGGATGGAAAAGAGCGGCACAAATTGGACTAGGTATTCTTGCTATAATCGTCTCAGGAGCAGCACTGTTTTTCCCAGGTTTGACCGTACTTTGGCTTGTTATCCTACTTGCTATAGTACTGATTTTCGTCGGTATTGAAAAAATCATAAGCGGTATATTTATACAACACAAGGCTAGATGGGCAACGGTTGGTCTTGGTGTTATTGTAATAATCCTTGCCTCGATCGCCTTAGCATTCCCTGTTGGGGCAACGTTTTTCTTGATATACCTTATGGCCTTCGCGTTGATGTTCGACGGCTTTGCGAGGATTATCCATGGATTTACTGACAAGCAGATCAGAGGATGGTCCAGAGGATTTAGTATTGGTGTTGGAATTCTCGCGGTAGTTATATCTGTGATGATACTGGTGTCACCGTTCTTTGGACTTGTGCTTGCGGGATTCTTCATAGGAATAGCGCTAATAATAATCGGTATCCAGATGATCGCTGCAGGGTTCTCAGGTAGGGAAACAGACATAGTACCTACTGGGTTTAAAGACAGATTATCAAGGGATTCCTAAAGGATCGATACAATTGACTGTTGGATAAATGAATGCAGTCTATGTAGTAAAGAATTAATTCCAAGAAACGGTAATGATATTGAGGCAAATGAATTGAATTCGTTATGTCTCCATTTTTTTGTGGTATGTACTCTAGCCAATTAAAAATTCAATGTCATTTAATGATTTTTGTTACCCTCCATCTATTGGTAATTAATTACCCTAACAATAGTGAAAATGGGGTAGTAGAGAAGTAAATTTGATTTGGTTTACTGATCATGTATTGGGAATACAATTATTAATGGCTACGCAATGCCCTTATAAAATCGATGAAAGAGGCAACAGCCCCGTCCCGATGGCTTAGAATTCTTCAAATCGCAATCGGATCAGCAGCTATTATTCTCTCAATAACAGTTATTGCAGTACCGAAGCTTGCTCCCGTAACTGCAATGATAATTTTTGCGATAGTTCTGTTCACGGTTGGAATAGAGAGGATCGCAAGCGGAGTTGGGACAGAATATCTCTCGAGAAGGTCAAGGATGATAAATATTGGGATCGGTGCGGTTGTGCTGTTTTTTGCAATTATCACTATTGCCTTCCCTCAAAATAGTATAAACTTCCTTATTCTAATTGTGGGACTAGCATTACTCTTCAATGGTGCTATACGCGTAATAGATGGAATTAGAAAGTCTTTTCCGAGCAATTCCCAGCGAATGTTCCGTATCGCGACGGGTGGAATATGTATTGTATTGGCTGGATTCGTACTAACTAACCAACAGTTCGGGATTTTTGTAGTGGTGGTAGTTATGGTTGTAGCGTTGGTCATCCAAGGAGCAGAGATAATTTATGCTGGAATTAAGGGAGAAAGAACTCGACTAATTGGCAAGAGATAAACACATATTGTAATATTAATCGATTGTTAGAATCCAATGGAGGATCATCGTCACGACATTATTATTGATAATATTTTAAGCGGTTTTTAGCCAGTCCTGATACTAATTCAATCTATTCTCTCATTGCTTCTCTTCCTTCGCCGTGTCGACAGTGTCAATCCAATGAATGAATTGATAGCAATCTGTGCACATATCTTTTTGGTCTGTGTGCACACAAGAATATGTAACAAAACAGTCTACATTACACCTCGCACACTTTTTTGCTTCAAGCGATGCAATAACCTATATTGTGCGAGCTTTGAATTAAGCTTTAAGATGTGAGATCATCGCTGGTTGTCTTGCTTAATATAAGCCGTGGCGTCATGGGTTACAGGTACCGACTGATTCTTTATTTATAGCGACATATCCGCTTGCAAATCAAGGTTGGCCATACGAAGGAGTATTCTGTATACCTCCTACTTGCCTATTACTTCAATTTGGATGGTTATCTTTCCTTCTCCGTCATTGTTGATCTCGGGCATTCTCTCTTCTTCTATTTGATAGTACCTCAGTAGGGCTTTCCTGAGATTTACCTTCATATTCTAGTACTGCCCCCCCTCTTTTGTAGTATTCATTCAATTCATTATTCATATAGCAATGATTCCATTTTTGTGTCGTCTATCGGAAGTTCAGCCAGGGGGCTTACAACTACGGTTGACATAAAAATAGCCTAATGTAATCTGTTAATCATGGCAGATACATTATGGAGCATCTTTCTCTTTGTAATAGGGTTGGTAATTTCGACAGTCATAATTTTCATTGTAACTAAGCTCTTTGGAGAAAAGGAGGGAATAAAGCATGCCTTTGCTGCTGCTATTATAGGTTCGGCGGTTTATGGTGTAGTCTACTTTATTTTTGGCCATGGCTTCTGGGCTGCTGTAACCGGGGGAATTGGGTGGCTCCTTGCGCTGAAGGCACTATATAGCTTCGGATGGATAAAGGCATTCATGATAGCGGCTATTATTTGGATTATTTCTGGACTATTCGGACTCGTCCTGCCCACTGGGCTTGGCCCGTTATGAATATATCCTTTAGGCAGTTCAGGAGGGATTTGAGATCAGCTATTTCAAGACATCTGATAGTATCATGAAGTAGGGATCATCAACAAATGAACTGAGAGAAGTGAAAATGAATATGGCACATTTGACGCTGTCATGAATAAAGGTTATTGAAAAAGTACGAAACCAATCAAGTCATTTTTCCCTTAAGGATTTTATTCGCTGGCTCCCAATCGGAGTAAAGCCGACCGAAAAGTGAAAGTGGTTCTTGGTGCATCTGCCGATCCTAGTTTGTCCTATTGATTTCAATTTTATTAAGAAAATGACACACTTAGCATATTGACCAAGTTCATTGCACGTTTTTCATAAATTTATGATGAAGATTGTCTGGACGATATTGTTCTGAATTTCTGAAAATTATCAATCAAGCTATATCTAATTATTTGTGTAACGCGATTTCGTGTTTTAGCCTTGTCGTGAGATTCTCAATTTCAATTGGTTTATGGATCAGACAGATATCAGACTCAGGCTTATTGTTCGGAAACAAGTCCATTAGAATCTTGTAATACTCGTCGAAGGCTGTAATG
>DASSCH010000210.1:0-5302 GCA_035697905.1 Nitrososphaeraceae archaeon | reverse complement strand
AGATACAGACAAGAAGAAGAATTTGGCGCAATCAAAAGATTACATTGAAGAAGCTCGTTGTAAAAATGCACAGATCATATGCTTTCCTGAATTTCAAATGGGTTTCTCTCCATCAGATCAAAAGCCCATTGAATTGAGCAAGATCTCTGAAGGAGTAAATACTGGTAATTTTGTAAGAACTTTAAGCCGATACGCAAAAGAAAATGAAATTGATATCATAAGTACGATCTATGAAAAGGCTCGAACCAATAATAAAGTTTTTGATTCTGCAATTGCAATCAGAAAGGATGGGGTTATAGTGTCTCGTTACAGAAAAATTCATCTATATGACGCGCTGGGATTTAGAGAATCAGATAAATTTCTTGCCGGAAATAGTATTGAGAAACCTTTTCAATTTGAAGCTGCAAAAATAGGCCTCATGATCTGCTACGATATTCGCTTTCCTGAAGTGTCAAGGATATTGAGCGTGCTGGGTGCAGAGTTTCTGGTAATCCCTTCGGCATGGGTGCATGGGATAATGAAAGAAGAGCATTGGCAGACTTTCATAAAGACCAGGGCAATTGAGAATGGCATCTATGTAATTGCGCCAGACCAGATAGGAAACTTATACACTGGTAGAAGTATGGTAGTAGATCCCTTTGGGACTGTCTTGTTAGATATGGGCAATAAAGAAGGGATGGAGGTAGTGGAATTAGAGAAATCGGATATCCTAAAAGTAAGAGCAAAGCTGCCACTTCTAAAGAACAGAAGAACAGATGTCTACAAGAAAAATCTTTTCGCATTTACAAGCCGCTAATCTTCACATATTTTCTTTATTATGGGTTAGATTACATTCAAGAGGACGATTAGTTTCAAGGGAGAGACCAATAATTGTCTTCTGGCAATGTTTTGAATGGAGACGATAAGGCCTCATCTAATTCTTATTTTCGTCATCAGCAGCAATCAGGAAGATTGGTAAGAAGAGCTTTTTTCGTGCTAGATTCTTTAAACATTTACCGCATCTACATTGATTTGTTCTCTTCACCTCACTCCTGTTAAAATATTAACAGAATTGAACTATTAGGCATTGCAATAATATTGTTATTGAACACGAAATTCTCGTCCACACTTTACGATGCATATTAAAAATAGTTATCGTTACTAGAGACAGGAATAATACTGATTTGGGAAATCACACCTAATTCAGCGACAGAAATGATGCAATCATGCAATTTGGAATTCTCTTATTACGGTAACTGAAGATAATTCAGATCTTGACCCAATGCTGTTCGTGATAGGAAAATAATATTCGAATCAGTACACAGCACTAAATGGTTGTCTGGACGTGAATAGGCACACACAGCACTACTAGGAAGAATCCTATTAAGAACTAATTATCCTAAATTGCTTCTATCCTGATCAAAGGATTGGTTCTGTTCCCTGATCTGTTGTGCGATCGGATTAGGGAAATAAGTCAGTACAAAGAATGACGCTGCGACTAAAAGTATGAGCATGGTTAAGGCAATAATTGAGGTGACATTATTGCTTGAAAGAATCACTTCTTAATATTTGCATTACAGAAATATATGTATGTCATTCCATTTTGTTTGAGCGGGAGCAGATTGCTGACTTGAAGGCCAAGGATTGTTATATTCGAATAGATTATCATCCGCTGAATCTGTCTGTACAGTTACACTTGTGATATAATTGAGTGATTTAAATGACCAAACGCTACGGGAACACTTGTTCACCACTGTGTCTATCAATAATTCTGATAGCCTTAGTAGGACAGGTCTCTGCTGCAGATAATATATCTTCAAACGGAGCACCGTCCTCTGATACAATTCTGACTTTAGGATTTATGATCTTGTTCTTTTCCAACACAAAAACTTTAGGCGCCAAAACCTCACAGCTTCCGAATGCCATACATAGTGTAGGTTCTACTGATATGTTGAAGCGTGCATATGGCTTAGAGCTCGCACCCTCCTCTTCAACCTTTGATCCGCCTAGGATCACAGAAGGTTCCTTTCTGATTCTTGTGCTTTGTCTATCTCCAAATCTCCCATGCCTCCATTCCTTGTATTCATTCGCCGTATTTTCTTGATTTTCTTTCTGATTGGGATAAACTGTGGACTCGTGGGAATTTCTAGGCTTTGCGGCTGGAGTTCTGAAGCTATCATGCGGTTGTTGATTCTTCTTGGTTCCTCTAGTCTCATCAAATAAACCGCTATTTTGAAAAGGACTAGTTGCATCATACTGCTTCCTCTTGTCCTTATCTGAGAGAATCTCAAAGGCTGCGTTGATTTTCTTAATCATGTCACCTGAATGGCTTGATGTGTTTCTATCAGGATGGTGTTTTTTGACCAAGCGGCGGTATGCTTTTCTGATGTCGTGATAGGTAGAATCCTCTGAAACTCCCAGTGTTTTATAGTATCCTAAGTGGTCCAAGTATGTTTATTATCCTTTATGATCTCTCTGTCCCTTATATCCTGAGCTGCCTACGCTGCTCAAATTTGCTTGCCGTAAATAGGCGAATGAATTCACCAATATTCCAATGTTTAATAATTTGGTTTAATTGAGACAATAGTTCGTAGCTTTCAATTTGTAAATCAAGAGTCTCAATTTCAAATGAGAATGAAATCTAGTAGGCATTTTCAGCCTAAGCGATTCCTTCAAGAGAAGTTTTAGAGGTTTCGCTGTCAGCAACCAAAAGGGCCGCTGACTTGGATCGCGATCAACTAATGAATTCAGAAAAGTAGCCTCCTGGTTACGTAATCAGACTGAATCATTAGCTCATCTGTTCTATAATTCGACTAATAACCTTCCTATTCCTGTCCGCATAAACCGGTGATTCTATATCCAGCCAATCTGTGTTGTCGTCCAGACTGTACGAATAAAGGTTAGCTCCTTTCGAGGGTAGATGCGCCAAGACATCTTGCGACAGGTCAAAGCTATTGATTTGCTTGCTTTGAGTAAGAGATTCCTGTTGTTGATGTAAATATTCGAATATAACTTTACTAAATAGATAAATCCCAAGTGCTTCCGGTGATTCTAACTTAGCGACTGGCTTTTCAATAAAATTTTCTATTTTGTTGTAGTCTTTAGATTTAACAGTGACTCTCCCAGTTTCTTCATGACGATGCATTCTAGTTACCAGAATCCCTGTGATTTCTTCGCTACTTTCAAGCTGCATTTTCAATTTACGATAGTGGCTGATGAAATTCTTCACATTCAACGCACAGAGATTATCTGCAAACCAAACTAGAAACGGTTCGCTTCCATCTTTTATCGAATCCTCCGCTCTTAAAACTGCTCCTCCAGTCCCACTTTTGTTGTCTTCAATGAACGAGATCTTTTTGAGGATTATACTTTCTTTTCCTTCGAAATAATTCATGATTTGGCTTCCAAAGGAATCAAATTCACACACGATAAGAATTTCGTCTATAGTCTCGAACCGTGCAAGATATCTTACAACATGATCTATGACTGGTCGTCCCTCTATAGGAATCATCGATTTAGGAACAAAATCGCTAAATGGCCTTGCTCTTGTACCTCTACCGCCAGCAAGAAGTACTACTTTCATGATCCATCATGAACTATCTGGTAACGGACTTTATCAATTTTGTTGATAATATTTCATCTTATTTGATGCCTACAGATCACTTGATTATTATCCACAGTAACATAGCCTCCTGCGAATTTGACTTGTAATCTTAGTGAGAAATTGAAGTCATCAAACCTTCAACATGCATTATACGTTTTCTTCATTCATTTCATTCTAAGCATTCATGAAATTAAATACTTAAGCAGAATAACCTAAGCAGTATATCACGGTAAAGTGTAAGAATAAAAGCAGAACAAACCTAGTGTTTGGGAAAGCTACTACTTCAGCTTCTTGTGCAAGAAATTCTCTGTATTCAAAGCGATGAATTCAATTGCTTCTAAGTAAGATATATCAAGGGCTTCTCCAACGGCATTGGCCACGGTTACTAGGAAAGATGTTGGCAATGCAGGTAATCCTGTGAAACATCTGGGATACCGAACTGGTCCATCTGTCTCAATAAGAATCCTGTTTTTGTCAGTATTCCTCAGAAGAACTCGTTTGTCTTCAGAAAATAGTAAAGGCGGACCATACGATACATACGCGCCTATGTCCATTAGAACCCGCAATTGCTTCTTACTACCGGAGAACCAATGGAAGAGCATGCTGGCCAAGTTGTAAGATTTTATTAGATCTAAAATATCATTGAGAGATTTTCTAGAATGGATGGATACTGGTTTTTTCGACTTTTCTGCAAGGTTGAGCATAGCTTGGAACACCTGTCTCTGCTTTTGATATGAATTCCCTTTGGTTAGTGTATACGTCGGATCGAGTCCAATTTCTCCTATTCCTCCAATCGAATCTGAATATTCATGATAGATCCCCATGAATTTTTCAATATCAGATTCATGAGCAAATTCTGGATGAATTCCTATGAATTGAGTTACTATGTCATTATTGAATTGACCAAAGGATTTGATTCCATTGATAGTTGAAGTGATATTTACTGTAACTGAACATACATGCATCTTCATTGTTCTTATGCTCGATAGTATCTTCTCCAAATGCGAACAAAATTCTGGATCTGTTAGATGAACGTGCGCGTCACATAACAGAGGGAAGGTTCTCACCCTTTGCATTATGACGAACCCTATCTTATCAAGTTTGATATGTAAGATCTGGTTATCTTAATTCCATTTATTGATAAAGGGTATGCATTTTGAAAATTATTAAAATGTTCTGGCATGTGTCTGCTACACGTTCCTTCTCTATAGTGGTTCACTATCGACACCTAATAACCTCAGTTGAAGCAAAGCAAAAGAGAATTATGACGACTTGCTTCACATTCTAAGTACGTTTCTGGTAGCCAGACGGATGTCTTCAGGTTTTATTGTTTTCCTACCCGCGTGTAGTGACAATTCGACTGCACTTTTCGCAATTTTTTCACCGATTTGTTCTAAAACCACACGTAGTTCGTTAGCTGCATCGTCGCTCACTCTTTCTGCACCGGATTTTCTAATAATACGTTGCATCCCAGCAAGGCCTAGTTCAGGTCCAGAGAAGAACATGCTTATACGTTAAATCCAAGCCTAAAGGTATATCTTAAGCGCAGTCAAATAGTTTAAATCATTTTGTGTCCCTTTTCCGAGCCAAGATCGAGAATAAATTAGGGTGCATTGTTGAATCACTTTGAACGAAAGGTTCATCGCCTTAGCCACGGAATCATTGGACCTTACACCTATACGTTACGCCATTTAGTTAATACCAGCCTTGAAACATATC
>DASSCH010000209.1:0-2376 GCA_035697905.1 Nitrososphaeraceae archaeon | reverse complement strand
GCATCGTGTCCGAATCAATCTCCCAAATGGCATCGAGTTCGACCTTGCAGAGATCGGTAGCGGTACCACCAAGACGATAGCCTCAATCGCCCTCGACCTCAAGGACACCTACTTTCATTTCACTGTTCTGCGCCAGTCGGGCAAAAGGGTGGTCCGTTCACGTTAGGAATCCAACCGTGTCCACACCAGGGATCTTACACTTCCCCCGTTATCGAGTTAATTGGCCAATCAATAGCAGGGCGGACCATATTGCGCTGCTGAAGCGCAAGAATAGTGTTTATAAATTAATTATATGTCTAATGTTATTATATGCCTGGGTACGCAATAATTTTTTTATTACGCAAATGTGATTACAACGAGCAAGTGTTGGTAATCCAAGAACAATCGCTGCCACGTTCTACGTATTCAGTAGGTATTTTCGTAGGCCGGGTAAGCCCCGGTTGGCGGGTTACCTAGCTCTGCTCACCTTGGACGGTTGCTGTAAATCTTACGGCTTCATTTGCTTTTTCACTAGAAGCAGAAGTCAACGGGGATTTAATATCATCTACGGTAATGGTTATTCCACCACTATAATTAGGATCTAACATGACCCTTATAGGTGCTCTGCCGGCAGTCAAAGTTTGATCCGTCTTGTTCCACAATTCCTTTCCTTGATCATCATAAATTGCAATATCGAAGCTATCTATTGGCACAATGGGCTCTACAGTGGAGAGATTGGAAACCTCGCTAGAGATTGATCGCTGGAAATCCATGGTCAAATTACTGTTATTGCCCTGCATCGTCTGAGGAGTTGCTTCTGGCGAACTAGCATTTAGAAACAATAATTCTATATCGAACCCATCTTTAGATAGGATAGCTGGTGACTGAATATCCACAGGAGAGCTCCAGCGAAGCTCTACTTTGTATGTGCCATTGTCTGATACCTCTGACAGAATTGGTAGTCTGGGTGAACTGGTCTGATTCTCGGTATTACCGGTGGTGCTCTCTTCTCCTACGTCTCCTGGCTCATCGGTCTGGCTCATAGAACTTGACAAGTTGATGTTACTGCCTTCCGACGGTTGATCGGCGGAATTGTTCCCTTGAGCCAGTAAGAAAGTCGGGTCGCCTGACTGGGAGACTGCAAACGCAAGAAGCGCTACATAAAGAGTGATATAAAGAGAATACTTTAAACAATTAGGAAGTGACAAAAACGGGCATTTGACGTATCCTCCTGAAGGAATATCAGAATTCAAATCGATTTTTGACATGATTACAATATTTTTAGCACAATACAATATAACTATTTAACATCTTACTTCTGTCATTCTCTGAGGAATCGAATCCGTTCAATACCACGGCAATCAAATATCGGAATATATACTTGACTTATACTTACATAGAGGAGCATAAAAACATCGCCCGTAACCTTCTTTTTGCGAATTCTCGAGAATTCGGATACACTTGGTCTATCATTACCTAGCTATATTATGTCTAGGTATGTACCCGTATTTCGTACAACAGCGACTCTGACAATTCACTTAATGGATGATATCCTTTATGTTTGTGACAACGCATTCCTATTCCCCTTTTTCGAAGCGTTTATGCTGAACAACATCGTCCGGATTCTGGAACTGTTTCCCACACATGTCACAGGTAAAAAGTATCATAGCTGTCGGAATTACTTCAGGATAATCTTTTCTTTCTTCTGATCTGCTAATCACTTCTCTTGATTTTATGCTTTCATTTGCGCCAGCCTCACGTGTCCGAACATTCGTATTTCCTCGCTTCTCATCACTTATTTGAAGTTGTGGTCTCTTTTCGGGGTTGTTTTGCTGTATTGCATTTCCTATTTGGTCTAAGCCATTGTATTGTATATAGCCGTCTAAACACTCAAAAAACCAAATTATATCATTGTCAGTGTTGGTAGCTTTTTTCAAATAATCAATTATTTCAATTTTATAGACCGGAAACTTTATTTCTTTATACTCTCCAGGGCCTTATTAAGAAACACCTTGTCCTTTATTGCCCTGTCTACCGCCTTGTTTATGACGGAGGCATCGGCTGTTGGCTTATGTCTTGATTGTCCAATCTCGCTGCCAGTATATCGGCTCAATTAATTTTTTTCCCATTCATCTTGTTATCTTCCTACCAGCCTGGAATTATGAGGCCAAGGAATGGCAGTTCTTTATGTTTTCTACAAGTTGCCGTATAACAATGAACCCAAGTCTATACGCATCATGATATCGTTAATCATTGCTTTTGTTACTTCCTTGTAGAAGAAGATGACGGTTGCTCCAAGCTTGCCTTCAATGCTGCTATCAAATCTTGTGTTTGTTGAGGCTCCTTACTTACTTGTCTAACTATGCGGACCTTTCCTCTAGCCTTTGCGTTTATTAG
>DASSCH010000208.1:0-3090 GCA_035697905.1 Nitrososphaeraceae archaeon | reverse complement strand
ATTATCATGGTAGAGTGAATTTAGAAAACGAAGTAATCTGTATAGTGGGAAAGAATTGAAAAGGAATTGGGATTCTGTTTGCACCAATTGGCATTCCTAATGAAACGCAGACTCTAAAAATTAAAAGAAGCTCTTATTATCTTTGAAAGACCAGTTGATCTAGTCTAACGCTTCTGTCTCTTGTATTATTGAGTCTATTTTCTGAAGGTTTTTCTTCTGGAACCCTCTGGGCCCTCCTCTACTAACAATAATAGTAAGGATGACTAGGCTTTCACTAATTGTGCAACCCACCAAATCGTCAGCGAAAGAATCATTAATCTGCAGCCAATCCTACCCCATTCCGTTCAATCCTCATGACCTCTAGCTTGACTGATATAAAGTGGCATCTTTAAGCAAAGACAAGACCTATAACTTAACTCTCATTCTTACTTTTACCCTTAAAGTTTATCAAGTTATTGTACTAAATGTTGTAATGCAACACTATATGGAATATGAATTGTCATCTTGTCGGTAAACCGATCGTATATGCCATAAGCAGATCTTATCTCCATGCTATCGTAGCTCTTGCTCAGCCATTGACCTGTAACTTCTGCATTATTTGCATATATCTGAAAATCAAGTCTCGTGTTCGCATCATCGATTCTTGTCGGATCGACATGTATCTGTACATCCGATGCATTGATTATATGCTCCATTATCTCATATTGCAGGCTAGGAAGATTGTAAACTGACGGGTTGTATTCAGTCACTATGCTATGTTTTACTGTATCATTTGGGAATATTTGTGCCCCGTCAATATCAAAAGTATATTCAAATGCATCGAGAAAAAAGAAAGCAATATTATCCATCAGCTTTTCTTGTTGACTTAGTAATGGCTGGGCTTCAGATTGAGCGCTTACAAGGGGGATTGTTATCAATGATATAATCAGCAACAACAACATAGCTGAAAACACTGCTTTCAACTTTGAATTCAAAGATGTTTAGAATTTCTTATTAACCTTACCACTACAAAGGACATTTTGGATCGTCTAAAAAATTTTTAGCTCTACTTTGTTATCAAGTAGATAATGACCTTCGCTTTAGTGCTCCTAAAGGTGGACGCTTGAGCTCGCTTTCTAGTTGCATCGAGTCTTGGTTTTGAAGTTCTTTCTACCATTCCCTCTGTGCCCGCTAAAAAATCTACTAATGTAAGCAAGCTTGTTACTTTTGATGAAGACTCGGATTCTTGAAGTATGCGAGGCTCACAAGAGCATCAAATTATGGATAAAACCATAACCTACAATATCTTATCCAGCCTTAAGTGGAACAAGTAATATTGTCCACGCTATAATTCATCTGATGGTTGTCTTTCAGCTTCACGAACGACAAGTTTATCAACCAATACCCGGCTGCGTAGCTATAACTAATTATATGACAATTATTTGTTAACTGCCTCAATTCTCTACGGGGAGCTTTAGAGAATATACGATATCAAAAATGAGCAGAAAACTTTGGCAAAATCTACACTAAGGACCCTAAAGAAGGAAAAAGACAAAATACTTCCAAAAATAGGCGTTTATAGGACTATGTTGCCGATTTAAGATAACTTTATTTGCAAGCACTACTCAACATAAAGAGAATCGAGGAATCATGCCAGAAACTCTCTGCAGCAAGAAAGGCATAGTACCAATTGCCTCACTTGTATTTGCTTTTTTGTTGTTGTTGGGTCCTTCGTTTAGCACTATAGAACCTGCAAATGCAGACTGCGTGACTAACACTTCGACACTCATTCGAGTAACCTGCAATACTACGTTTGGGCATGTAACTAGCCATATGAAAAATTCTGCACTCCTCAAGAATTTGGGTAATAGTCAATGGCTTCCAAATGTAATCTTACAAGTTGATAATGGTGCCAAGTTGACAATAGCATCCTCCGATGTCTCTTGGCTAAAAATATCAAAAGCAAATGGCATCGTCGTCTACGGAAAAATTGATATCTTAGGCTCAAAAATTACCTCATGGGATACTTCAAAATCAGCACCTATACAACAGACGAGTAGCGGATCGACTCCAAGGGCTTACATCAATCTTCGTGGTAGTGAAGGTGGAAAAATCAGCGGAGCAGAAATTGCTTATCTTGGCTATTCCTCTAACGGCAAACGCGGGCTTGACCTATATGGAAGTGGGTCTTCCCATGACCTAACTATTACGGGCAACAGTAAATTCCATGACAACTGGAGAGGCTTTTACTCCAGCAATGCATACAACATTGTTATTGAAAATAGCGAATTCTACAATAACATCGATTATACCATAGACCCCTGGGGAGGAACACATGACATGAGAGTGTCCAATGTTCACGTACATCACAATAAGGGGATAGGAATCATTTGTTCCTACAAGTGCTCCAACATGATATTTGAAAATAATAAAGTCCATGACAATGGTGGTGCAGGGCTATTTTTCTCAAGAGGCACCACTAACTCGATAATGAGAAATAATGTGGTATATAACCAGCCAGGAGACGCATATCCTATTGCAGTATCTGTCTCTGAATCTCGCAACAATCAAGTATATGGCAACAAGATAAGTGATTCAGAAATCGGAATAACAGTACACAATCCATCTACACCTGGCGAAGATGGAGTTAGCAGTGGCAACATAATACGTGGTAACACCCTAGAGAGAGTGCAATATGCTTTTCGAGCTTTGTCTTCTGCTGAAAACACATTCCAAGGCAATACATTTGGCACGGTTACTGGTAACCACTACCTCATAGGATCTAGCGCAAGTATAACAATAGAGAATCAAAAGTTTTTCAACACTTCTATCCGGGGAATGTCAGGAAACAATGAAGTAACCATTCAAGATTGCGGCATGATAAAGATAGGAGGTACTATCTATGACACTGACGACACGCCATACAAGAAAAAGCTCTCAGGTCAAACAATAACTGTCAATTCGGTGGCTGCGTCCTAATTTTATATAGGTTTACTGCAATGAGAGAAGAGCCAATTTTAAGTGTAACTGCTTGTTCGTGTTTGTAGAATTTTCTTGATATGCAGATCTTTTTTACCCTTGCGGTTCTAATTATACCAAACCATAAGAGAT
>DASSCH010000207.1:0-2767 GCA_035697905.1 Nitrososphaeraceae archaeon | reverse complement strand
GGTTCCAGAACCATGGGGAGAAAGATTAGTAAGAGAAGGAGGAGGCAAGATACTCGTAGATGAACGAGATTTATGGCCACCAGAAGGAAAATTTGTGACCACAAACATAATTGTCAATCCAAATTATTTGGAGAATAATCCCGATGTAATAAAGAAACTACTTGAGGCCCATATTGACGAAACAAACTGGATAAACAATAACAAAGCTGCCGCAATAGGTGCATTTAATATAGAGCTTCAAAAACTAACCGGACAAACAATAGCAGAAGATGTGTTGAATGCGTCACTTTCACGGATTGATTTTACATATGATCCAGTACGACTATCTTTATTCCAAGACGCAGCCGATGCATATAATCTAGGTTTCCTTCCAGAAAATCCTGATGTAACTGGAATTTATGACCTGGCAATTCTAGATCAGGTGCTTCAAGAGAGAGGTCTTCTCCCTATCTCTGGAGTTGGTGCAGCAGCTGCTAATACTACTGATGCATTCATCAGTAGCGACACAGGATAATTAACAGGTGAAAGAACCGGAGAACTTGGAAAAAGCAAATATACAAATCAAGATGGGAGGTAATTCAACGCATTCAACCTCCTACACCTACTTTTATAAAAAACCTTCCTTTTAGATGCAATATTCTACTTTATTTGCCCACATATGTTAGGACCAATTAATATGCAGTCTATTATGATGGATATGTATGATTTAATGCTTGTCTATCATTTTTGATAGATAATTATACCTCGATGTTTATTTCTCATTCCTAATTGATCAACTAGTATTGGTCAATGAATAGTCATTTTGATAATAATATCTAGCCACACCTACTTAGTTTAATTCTCTTTACGGGCTTAATGCAGAATATGTGCGCATGCCAAACTAAATAAATGCATTCACAATTTCAATGCAATATGTATGACGAAAAGGATGCACGTCTCTTGTATATCCGAGCTATAAAGCAATACACAGCAACTTCGAAGGACATTTCTACAGAAGAAAAAGCTGATGCAGATAGAACTTTAGAAGTGTTAAATCAAGGCAAAAATCCTGATGGGAACCGGATTGCTATGTTATGCAATGCATTGGGTTGTTATCTTAAGAGTCTCAAATCAATTGAGCAATTCATGATTTCTGACCCGTTGTTCCTTGGTTTTGATGGATCAAATCCTCTCTTAACAGCTTTGGATAAAGAGATCAGCTTCACATTAGAAGTAAAAGGTCATACTTGCCATGAGGATTTTCCCAAGCGTCGGTATTCTAGAATTGATTGGTAAGAGAGCATTGAGTTGTCAGAATTTTAGTAGTCAGCGTGCAGTCAAAAGCACCTACCTGGCAGGCATCTAATGTCTAGCAATCATGGCAATTGTAGCAAGAATGCTGCATTTGATCGAGTTATCCTTCTCTATGAGGCATAAGGTAGCATTTACCCCTTGAAGTAAAAATTGAACTGCGTGCGCCGAATATATACGAGCTTTACATTCTATGCGCAAATCTTGCATAAGTCAAAAGTTCAAAATAGATGACGGATCTGCATATACATGGTAGCGATTGCTAGAAGAATACGCCAAGAATAGAATAGATGGAAAAAAGCCAAGGAGTGAAGGTAGAACGTATATTATTGATAAGTTAGAGGGTCTTGACAAGGAGAACCTCGAAGTACTTGCACCATTTGTTGATGCTGTAAAGGTATACGGAGTTTTGCCCCTTCTTATTTCTGAAGAGATATTGAAGAAGAAGATAAAATTCTATCACGATCATAATATCAAAGTCTCTACTGGAAGCACAATTTCTGAGTACATGGTGTCAGAAAATGTATTCGAAAAGTTCATCGAAGAAGCTGCAAAAATAGGATTTGACATTATAGAACTAGGAGAAAATAATACACATTTCAACTTTGAACAGAAAAGAAAGATTACTGAAAGTATACTCGCCAAGGAACTTGATGTTCAATGGAAGGTTGGCAAGAAGGATTCGAGGCATCAACTTCCACTAGATGTTACCTTAGCTAAAATCGACGAAGCAGTTAAGCTAGGTTCCGATAAAGTGGTGCTTGAAGCAAATGAGGGGATAAATGTTGGCATTTATGATGAAAAAAGTCTAATACGATGGAATTTCGTTGGCGCTTTAACTGCCAAGTTTCCTCCAAGCACCTTCATCTTTGAAGCTCCTTTGGAATCGCAGCAGTCCGCACTGATTGCAGAATTTGGTCAACGGGTCAACCTAGCTGAAGTGCGAATCGAAGCTGCATCAGCTGTAGAGTCGCAACGAAGAGGATTTCCAACAAAAGCAGCATTTAGTGTATCTAACCTTAGCAAGAACCCTGAAGGAAGCCCAGCAGCCAAGTTTGTTTACTTTGTAATGAAATCGAAACATCCAATTGATCAGGTTGAGCTAATGAATATGACTAACCTCCCAAGGAGGACCGTGCAAAGTGCAGTCGAGGAGCTCAAATCACAAGGGTTGATTATTGAACGAAATAGCTTAGACGATGCACGAAAGAAGCTATACACCCCCGTTCAATTTGAATGGTTATGAATCAACTGGACCTAAAAATCTCGTTCTAGTTGAAAGGCTACTAGTATTTATACACGATATACTTTATGGTTGCAGAACTTTCACATTGTTGGGATAAACAGAATTCTCCTTACCTATAAAATGCCAGTTGATGACAAAGAACGCTTATAAAAAAGGAGATTTCCTGTACGTAAGACGAAAATACTTGGCAAATACTACCTTTAGAGTGCAATCGCACAAGTTCAGCCAGGA
>DASSCH010000206.1:0-2410 GCA_035697905.1 Nitrososphaeraceae archaeon | reverse complement strand
TTGACAGCACTTGGGATAGATGCTAAAAATAAGACTAGCAGTAGCATGCCCCAAAATCCTCACGATTTAAAAAATCGAATAGTTTTAGAAGGCATGAGAAATGCAAATATCCCATTCGGAGGCTTACAAGGAGACCCGCTTAAAGCTATTTCAATTTTGGGCGATCCCATGGTTCCTTCGGTAGCGGGGATAGTAAATGGCATTCTTAAGCCCACTTCTAGCAATGCTCACGTGATTCTCGCGGGAGGAACTCAAATGGCATCAGTACTTGCGGTGCTCAAATCAATGGACTGTCCTCTTGAAAGAATCTGTATAGGTACCACGGCTTACGTAGCAGAGGATAGATCTTCAAACCTTGCAAAACTCGTTAAAACAATACCTGCAGATATCCGTATCTATAAATCCGATCCACATCTAGCGTATTCGTCGTATCCTGGCTTGCAGGCTTTTGCAAGGGGTTATGTGAAAGAAGGTGTTGGCGCTGGAGGAGCTTCAATCGCAGCTATGCTGAAATCCAGAGGACAGATCACCGGGGATATATTACTTAAGGAGGTGGAACAAGAATATCATGCTTTATCAAGCAAATGAGATGAAAATGAGCCTCACTTTCTGTTCAGCCCGAATGGGACTGTCCATAAGTTATCAGATTCAAATTGCAAGTATGAGGTACGATGTACTAAATCAAGTTATCCACTCGTTACTCCCGCTAAAATTAACATAAATATCGTCTCTGGATTTAGATTGCAAGCCGGAATTAGAGGTCATATCTGAACACACAATCACACCAACTTCAAGGAGCTTCGTTGACTTTTGTAACTATTTTCGCTCTTAGTAACTCGTACGCCCTGGCACCGTCTTTTTCGTTAAGTATGAGGACAATTTCATTAGGGGTAAAAAAGGCGTCCCGCAGCCTTATTTGATTTTTGTAAAGGACGTCGGAGACGACAGATAAAAGGTTGTAGGGATCTTTCTGTACGCCTTCATTAGACGTTGCCCCTACAGGAGATGGAAGCGTGATTGTTATCTTTGAAAGACCAGCTCTCATTCTCCCGGCGAACTTCTGAGACGCCAGAGAAAGTATATTCCTAATTTCTGTGACATCTTCGGCGAATAGTCGAAGCTGCTTGTTTGTTTGAAAAAGATTATAATAGAAAGGGCTGCTTTGGTTGTCTTCGATCATCTCATCTAGGATGTTAGAAAGCTGCTCGAAATCCCTATCATCAAAATCCACGTCGATAATGCTGCCGGTCAACGACATTCGTGTGCCTTCCCCAAAATGACTACTGGAATTGCCGATGAGGTTATTATCCTGTCGTTGTTCTTTGCGCAGCGAATCAGCAAATCGCTTGATAGCGACTACAATCGTCCCAACATTAACTCTTGATGTTGTAATTCTTTCAACTTCAGGCCTTATTCTTTGCGCGAGTGCAGTGTAATTGGCAATTCCCAGCTGAATCGCTTGGAAGTAAAGAGGATTAGATGATAATACCTCTCGTATCGCAAAGGGTACAGAAACGGGACTGGAATACATTTGATTAGGCTTATCTAGGGTAAGATCGGTAATAAATGTTACTGATATGTAAGGAAAGTATATATTGTGTAATAGCCATTACATAGTTTCGGTGAAGAATATGTGGAGAGACCCATGGAACTTTAGCGGAGGAGTTTTTGATATTGACAAAGAATTTGCGGAAGCAGAAGATATGTTGAACCGAATATTTAGAACTGCACGAACGATGAAGCCCTCAGACGTGATAAGTTTTCCTTACTATTATGGCTACCAGTGACCATTGGTGAGGATGGTAAGCCTAGGGTAAGGGAGTTTGGAAACATTAAACCTTCAACCAAAGGACTCGTCGAGCAGAGTGGGTTAAGGGCTCCACTTGTGGACGCTGCTGTTAATGAGAAGGAAAATGTGCTTGCGGTACTAAGCAAGGAAGCGGCCATGCGATCCCTTCGTAGGGTTTTGCCCGAGATAAACATGGAGCAGTCGAAAATCCCGCCTTCCTACAACTTCTGAGGCGAACTCTATAAGTTTGAAAGGTCCAGAACTACTTTCCAAGTGGGTTGGAGAATCCGAGAAAGGCATTAGAGAAATATTTCGAAAAGCAAGGCAGGCTGCACCTTGCATAGTGTTCTTCGGTGAATTAGACGCAATTGCGCCTCGAAGAGAGGTTCTGAAGGTGAATCTCATGTCACTGAGCGCATGATAAGCCAAATGCTAACAGAACTTGATGGTCTAGAAGATCTAAAGGGTGTGGTAGTTAGTCGCAACAAATAGACCAGATATCATAGACGAAGCTCTCCTTAGGCCCGGAAGGTTCGATCGCATACTTGAGGTTCCTCTTCCAAATAAGCCAGCACGAAAGGAAATATTGGAGATTCAAACAAGAACAAAACCACTTGACTC
>DASSCH010000205.1:0-7277 GCA_035697905.1 Nitrososphaeraceae archaeon | reverse complement strand
TTGCGACCGCAAGTAAATTCTCAGTTAGCTGGCTCAGACTCTGAATATCAGGTTGAGGAGCAGCCGAAATACGAACCGTGGGCGGAAGAAGCTGCATCATCTCGGATCTGCTAGCATTGAATTCGAGGACTTGTACATTATCCGCAAATTCTCTAACAATCGGCGACCAATTGGTAGGATGGTCGATCTGAATACCCAATACTGGAGAAACGTAGGTGGCGAATTCTGTCTCATTAACAGAGAGCGGCTTTTGCTGGGAAGTGATATTCTGAAGGTTGACGGTCTGTGTAGAATTACTGCTTTTGCCATTGTCGGGCTGTTGTACTTGACCCAGAGACAACTGATTGCAAAGAATTGGTAAACAAGTAATACTGGCAGACAAAAGTGCTACAGCAGCAAGTGTATTAATTTTAGTTCCACTTTTTTCAATAATCCTGTCCCTCATGATGAGCTGAGTTAAAGCAGGGATTATTTTAATTTTTGTTGAGCTAGCCATTAGAATCAATTTAAGTTGTTTGCCCTCTTATTAGTAACTTAAAATCACCGAATGAAATTAACCAGTATACAAATGAAAATCAAAGTCGAAAAAATGATTTCAGGACTCTTGATTTGCTGATTTTTTCTTTCTAGTAGTTTTCCTCTTTGGTTTCTCGACCGTTTTCAACTCCGGTTCTTTACTGATCTCGCCATCAGACTTGATTGCGGTCGAGTCTTTGTCTTCTTTTTTTGGCGTACCCTCAAGCTCAACTTGCTCCTTTGCTCCCGCTTCTTTCATCTCATTTGTAAGTTGTACCTCAGGAGTCTCTACTTCTGGCTTCACCTCAAGATCTTCTGTCGGGAATTTTCGTTCCTTAACTTCTTCATAAAGAGATATCACGACGGTGTCAGTTTCGTCTTTGGTCATTCGTACGCGAATTTTTCTTGGTGGATTTCGTTTTCCTCTCTGCCACAAGTATCTATTGAGATACTGATCAATCTTTATGTCATCGGTCTTCATGTGCCTTTTGGCGAACTCTCTTAATATACCGACTACCCTGTTTGTTCGCTTATATTCTGGGGTAATCCAAGCTTTTCTGAAATTAACGGTATAGATGCTCTCTTCAGGAGTTTCATTCAAAGACATTCTTCCTTCTTCCTCCTTTATTTTCAACCAACATTGACATCTGTCCTTCGCCAGAGACGCCTCTTGGGATTGGTTCTAACGTGTCTATGTGTACGAATGATAACCCATGCTGGCACCGGTCTATTCTGCCTTGTGCGTTTTATCAATCTCTTTTTTCGCGATGTGTTCTTTCTGGCGGCCAAACTATAGAGCGTGGAGTATATACGCCTATTTTTAAGTGTTAGTCCATCACCCTAAAGGCATGATTACTTCATCATAGACTTTAAGATCTGTAACATATTTTTAGTCGTAGGCGTACTCCGTACCTTTAACTGAGCAACAGTATATCAAATGTCCTCACCATCAGATTTGGAACCACATAATTCGTGGACTTGCTTCAAAGGCAGTATTCAGAGGACTGGTACATCCAATTCTTCTTTTCTACGCAAGCCCATCTTTAAGAATATGATAAAAGTAGGTCCCTTACTGGCCTCGCCGGTAGCTGACAATCAGTCAGTCTATGTAAGCACGATCACCGGTCGCATATATGGAATTGATAGCAGGAGTTTGAGCGTTAATTGGCATGTTAATGCATCCAATCCAATAGTTTCCAGCCCCTCTTTGTACAAAGACCAACTAGTAGTGGGGACTTTTTCAAAATGGGTCTATGAATCAGTCACTTATAGTGAGCCTAGTAGTGTTATTGCCATTGATATACATGATGCGACCGAGATGTGGAAATATGAGCTGCAGGATGGAGTATTTTCATCAATATGTTCTATCGAAGATCTTCATGTTTTCGGCTGTCTAGACGGAAAAATATACGCTTTAAACAAAGAAGGTGATCTCAGATGGCAGTTTACTACTGGAGGCGAGGTCTGGTCATCACCATCTTCTGATGGACACAGCATCTTCGTAGGCTCTGATGATTGCAGTTTATATGGACTAGATTTAGACGGGGATATGCTCTGGAAAGCGAAACTAAATGGTAAAATCAGATCTTCTTCTCCTTGTATTTCGAGCGATGTCCAGAATTACAACGATCCTGAATTTCCTTCACTTTACATAGGAACTCAAAATGGTATCCTCTATCGGATAAACAAAGACACTGGTACAATACTTTGGTCTTCAGATTTAAGGTCACCGTTGCTCTCCTCACCATCATCAATACAGAGCTATGTCTTAATAGGATCCACAGACGGTTACCTTCATTGTTTAAGGATTACAGACGGTTCTTTAGTCTGGAAGTTTAAGTCTGCGGGTAAGATTTGGGCATCACCACTTTTGACAAATGGCCTAAAAGTTATCGTGGGATCACTTGATTCACATATTTACTACTTGGACATACTCACGGGTCAGTTACTTTGGAAATTTCCTACAATGGATATGATAGATTCATCACCTTGTCTTGCAGGAGGGATGCTTCTTGTGGGTTCCAGAGATGGATATCTGTACTTTTTTGATCAAGGAGACAGGACTTCTTACATATATTAGGGTCAGCAGAACTAAGACTAAATGTTTCTATACGGGATTACCTAATTTATTCGATAGTCGAAAATCTAGTTCTGTTAATCAGCGTCTTTAATACCATTTACGGCAAGTTAGAAAATGGATTATTGATGACACCAGTAAAGATTAATTATCTGGGTCTGCTCCCAACAACATAACGATATGAGCGATTGGGACCTACTTACGCCAGGCATAGGCCTTACGTCGATAGGAATAGTAGGAGTAGGTATTTCCCTAGCAGGTATTGCAAAGACGTTTATCGACGGAATGCATGCCGTGTCTTTGTTAACGCTCTTTATTGGTTTAGTCTTCCTTTCTGCAGGAATATTTAAAGATGGTTTTCCAAGGAGCCCTAAGGCCAAATCAGCCACATTTATCACATTGGGATTTCTAGTTACGTTCGGAATTGCAGCGGCTGTTACTATAAGTACTACTGTACCTAGTATATTCGCGTATATTGGATTGATGATGGTGGTTGCTATTCCCGCGACCGTGATAATAGTGGCATCGTATAAAGAGAGTCCTTATGTGAAGGCTATAACCGTGATATTTATTTCTGCAGCAGTTGTTGGCGGTGGAACTTTTTACGTTTTTGGATTAGTCTCTCCAAAGGTACCATCTGAACAAGATGCGGTGCAGGGACAGGAGGGAAGCGGGAATACATCTGCACCTAGTGGGAATGTATCAGGTTCAGAGTCTGTGACATCTAGTAACGCTAGTAATGCCACAGGATCGCCCTCTGGACCGGTGGTAAGCGTTAGCATTCCTCCTGGTGCCTCCGCACAGGGTAATCCCTCATATGACCCGGCCATTCTTAATTTATCGAGAGGCGACTCAATTGAATGGACAAATAATGACAATGCACCTCACACAGTGACGAGTTCAGTTGATGAGGGTCAATCTTTTGATTCCTCATTAATAATGCCTGAAGATACATTTCTCCTTCAAACCTCAAATCTAAGTGAGAATAGTTATGATTATTTCTGCACTCTGCACCCATTCATGAAGGCTAGCTTCGTGTTTGGTGGGGGCAACGCAACCGCAAATGGTAATCAGTCCAACTCGAATTCTTCTGTGACAAATATATCGTCCTATGGTCCTGATTCACGGCTTACGTTAGTGCAGCATTCTAGCGACTCACTGGTTGGCCTTGATTACACCTCGACTACTCTAGTTAACTACCTAAATCGCTTTGGCTACTAGATTGAAGGCAGCTCAGGTAATTTACTCTGAACTAAATTTTTCCCTACTTGGCGGTTAGCGATTATCACCTGTCGTTGGATCTTTATGCATTTTGATAACTACGATCTTTATCTCTCAACAGCATCTTCTTGAACTTGAAAGAATCTCAAGAGAATGTTACCCTACTGAAGCATGTGCTCTGCTGGAAGGGACCTTCAAAATTATTAGCGATAGATCGGAAGATGAACAGGCCAACGTCGCTGCCATCATTCGTACGCGTAACGCAGATGACTCGATATATTCCTTCAGAATCGATTCAAGTGAATTAATTAGTAAGTACAAGGAGATCAGTTATCACAACAGGGAGGTGGTTGGTATATTTCACTCACATTCTTCAAAAGCATATCCCTCTTTAACGGATAGAAAATATATGGAACTTAATCCTGTGGTCTGGCTAATTTATTCGACCCTCTCTCACAGCTTCGCCGCGTATATCCTTGATGATAGAGTAGTTGAAATCAGACTGGATTCCTCCTCCTTGCAGAATGCATTATAGGAGTAGAATTTCGTCTCTCAAGGTCTAAGTCTTTCGGCGTCTCTAGGATATAAGACAACTTCGCGAACGTTCTGAGAATTTGTGAGAACCATCATAAGTCGATCAAATCCCAACCCCCACCCCGAATGAGGTGGCATTCCCCACTGGAACGCTTTCAAATGATCCTCAAATCCTGAAGGATCTAAGCCCTGCTCCATGATCTTATTTTTCAATTTATAGGGGTCATGCTGTCTTCTGCCTCCGGAGACAAGTTCTAGGTAGCCAAACTGAAGATCGAAGGAACAAGACAGCTCCTGGTTTCCTTCCTTTTCATGAATGTAAAAAGGCTTCAGCCTCATCGGCCAATCTGTGATGAAATAGAACCCTTTGTGCAAATCACCAAGTTTCCGTAATGCAGTATCAGAAAGGTCGTCGCCAAAGGACAAAGATTCTCCTTGACCCCTTAATTCATCAATGGCCTCTTCGTAGGTTATCCGATCAATTTTCAATTCCGAAGCATCTAATCTAATATCATTTGAAATGCCAAATATTTCCTTCATTTCAGGTACTGCTTCGTCCTGCACCCTGTTCGCTACAGAATGAGGTTCTGCGCTCTTCTGCCGAGTCATTTTTAGATCAGCGCCGTGAAACTCCATTAGATCATTGATTACTCTCCTCATTAAATCTGCAACGATCTCCATAACGTCGGTGTAATCAAGGAATGCTGCTTCAACGTCTACGCTCGTGAACTCGGCCAAATGCCTCACCGTGTGGGATTTTTCTGCTCTAAAATATGGACCTATTTCAAATACACGCTCCAAACCGACTGTCAACTGCTCCTTATACAGCTGTGGGCTCTGTGCAAGATAGGCGTCTTTCCCAAAATAATCGCATCGAAATAAATTCGCACCGCCTTCGGTAGAAGTTCCAATTATCTTGGGCGTCGTCACCTCGGTGAATCGTTTTGACCTAAGAAAATCTCGTATAGTTTGCAACGCAGAAGAGCGTAGTCTAAAGATCGCTGAAACCTTAGGGTCTCTGAGGTCCAGTGCTCTTGAATCGATTCTCTTATCTGTGGACGATTCGACGCGTCCTGTTGGATCGATTGGTAGAGGATGAATGGCCTTCGATAACAATGAAATCTTGCTCGCCTTAATTTCAAAATTGACATTTTTGGCTTTACTTCTCTGAACTTTTCCCACAATGAGAACGCAGCTTTGTCTTGGTATCGTCCTTATTTGACCCAAGAGATCTCCATCTACAATTATCTGTATTATGCCAGTAAAGTCCCTCATCGATACAAAGCCTAGCCTCCCAATGTCTCGAATATCTTCAATCCATCCTGCTACACTGATATCCTTGTCTACGAGATCGTCAGTGATGCAGTCTGCAAGATGAGATCTGATCATATTATGCTTCTCTAACAAGGGTTAACACCAAATTGTCTTAATTTGCGTGAGTTTCAAATTCTACAATGAGATCAATTTTCTTAACTGCTCTGGCGACCTTCCTAATTTTTTCCACGTCAAGTGGGAAACTTGACCTATTACCCGACTCTTGACTTACTATTACCCTGGTCAGTTTATTACCGTCCGGTAGCCAAATTAAATTCATATTCAAGATTCGTTGAGGGTAAAAGAGGTTTTCCATAAATCTTCTATCAGTCCCTTCTGCTTCTACAAACCAAATATTGGCATTGAATTCACCTGCAAATTTTTTGACAATAGACGGGTTACTTCTTATAGTAATGATATCCGAAGTTCTTAAGAAGAGAATATAATCATCATCAACCTTGTGAGAACTTACTAATGTAAATTTGTTGATCTCTTGGTCCTTCTCACCCAACTTCGCAAGTTTGATAGAGGAGTACACAGCTGCTTGGTTAAGCTGACCCGAAGTTAGCTTTGCGTCACACTTTGAACACAGGATACCAGTCTTTGCATCAAACAAGCAGATAGGAGTTTTCAACAGAAACTTTGGTTAATTATCATTTCTGTAATATAACCTGTTGGCATGGTGAGTTCTAATGAGCTACATTTGAGTGTGCTCTGTGCATGCGTTCCTTTAAAGTACGTAATGGAAAACCAGACCTTAACGTTATGTCCAATACCCTTCGATCCATGGTTTGAGCTCGATGCCAACGCGTCTGTGCCCCAACCATCCAGTGCTGTCATCTTGTAAAATGGAAAATGGCATAGCCTTCCTACCTGCATAGATTCAAGTTGCTAACTAAAGGATGTACGGTTCATATGGCACCTCACCCTCGTATTCTATTGAATGTCACAAGGTACGCCTAAATCAGGCGACTCGTTGCACGTTGCAGATTCTAGATTAAGAGTAGAAGATCTTCAAGTCTACTATTTCACCAATCGAGGTAGGGTTAGAGCGGTCGATGACATTTCCTTTGAAATAAGCGGCAATGAGTCGATTGGCATTGTTGGTGAGTCAGCATCGGGAAAGAGTACTTTAGGGGCCGCGATTATACGTTCGGTAAATCCTCCTGGTAAAATAATAGGAGGAAAAATATTCCTCAATGGAAAAAATGTGCTCGATTTATCGGAGAGTTATTTTAATCGTGAGATGAGATGGAAAAAAATTGCGGTGGTATTCCAAGGTGCAATGAATAGCTTAGATCCCGTCTACAGAATCTCAGAACAGTTGCGTGAGATTATGCAGGAGCACAAGATTAGGGGTAATTTTGAACAATTAACGCACCAGGCGCTAATGGATGTCGGCCTCGATAAATCGGTTGCCAACAGATATCCTCACGAGCTAAGCGGAGGGATGAAGCAACGTGTTGTTATAGCCATGGCTCTCCTGCTACAACCCCTCATACTTATTGCAGACGAACCTACTACTGCGTTAGACGTCCTTGTGCAGGCGCAAATAATGAATTTGCTGAAGAAACTCAAAGCTGAAAGAGACATGAACATTGTAATGATAACCCAT
>DASSCH010000204.1:0-3945 GCA_035697905.1 Nitrososphaeraceae archaeon | reverse complement strand
CTTTTGAAGCTTTGAAGCTCATAAATAGGTAAAAAAGTATAATATCTATAATTACTAGAATGAGATTAAGATCCTTTTTGTAAATTTTGATATATGTTTGGTAAAGAAAAATGTAAACTATGCTAAGATGAAGGCTTGCATTAAGGTCTGAAGAAAAGAATTAAAGAACATTAGTGACACAGATATATGAAAATATTAAAAATAATGGAGAAATATTTCATTTAGAGGCATATACACGGCTATTGCAGATTCGGTGGGATTAGTCCCCGCCTGTATAAGGTCCTGTCACTTGCGTTTAATAGCTTCAATAATATCATATGAATTCACTAGAATCCAAGACAGATTTGACATCTATGCGGTGGGATGCGGGACAGAATTGACTCAATTTTGCCACCCGGAAATTTTACATCAGTCCCTGAGTTAATTTACATATATTTATAACAATGTATACATTCTTCGGGTTCGGTGGAATGCAGGACAGAATTGACTCAATTATGCCACCCAGGGCAATTCGATAGAGAAATTGATGTTCCTGATAGAAACGTAAGGCTAGAGATACTTCAGATACACACAAGAGGAATGCCACTTGCAAAGGACGTTAACCTAGAAAGGCTGGCTGATATCTCACATGGATTCGTGGGAGCTGACTTGCAATCTTTGTCAAAAGAAGCTGCGATAGGGGCACTAAGAAAAATACTACTTGAGATACATGTTGTTGCATTCCCCACGATGGAATAGGATGTAAAGGTATATTTCCCTTCGAACGGAGGAAATTAGGCAAAGGAGCCGGTTTTGACTTCGCCCTCACGTTTGTAGTTAGCTACGATGACTCCCTGTGGTGATACTTTTGAATCAATAAGTTTCCAACCTGCGGGGATGGTGCCTTCGGTGAAAAGTTTCCTTCCTTTTCCGAGTGTGATAGGAAAGATTTTGAGCCAGAGTTCGCCAACCAAATCATGTTTTAATAATGTCTGGATGAGATTGCCGCTGCCGTAAACCTGCAAGTCAGGACCATCTTGTTCTTTCAGCTTCTTAATTTCATTTGCAACATCTCCTTTTAAGAAGACAGAATTATTCCATTCATGTTTTGTAAGTGAGTTTGAGGCGACATATTTTGTTACTGTGTTGATACCAGGCCATTTATCTTCATGTTTCGGCCAATATGAGGCAAATATTTCAAATGTCCTTCTTCCAAGCAGTAAGTCAAAAGGTTTAGTCATTTGCTCCACCATCACCCCATTCATGAATTCATCAAAGTATGGTACGGTCCATCCACCGTATTCAAATCCACCTGAAGTGTCTTCCTCCGGTCCGCCTGGTGCCTGCATGACACCATCCAGGGATATAAATGTGAGAATAATAATCTTTCTCATATTCTGTCTATACTAGCTAGGATTCTATAATTTTTTTCTCTGTTACAAGGATTTTCAATGCGTTTTTGATATTTGATAAAGATAGATAGAAAGAATCTTAGACATTATACAAAGCGACTAATCGACAAGAAATTGATAAGAAGAGAAAATGGAATACAAGGAAGATACTTTGCAACAGGAGGTCCTTACGGAAACACCCTGTATAGCGGGTACCTTTTCGGAAACATGATCAAGGAGCGGATTTTGCCAGATGATTGTAACCTTATCTTGACTAACAAAGAGGAAAAGATACCTGGGAACAAGGATTATGTGACATATACTACTGTTTAATTGAGTTCCAGTTCTACATTCTATAATCTATTGTTACTATCGACGTAGCAAAACGGGTTGTGCATTTACCTTAATGCGAAACAGGGTATACGGCTTGCGGCGTAGGTCACGTCCTTCTTTATTGAACCTAGCCTGGCGATGTAACTGGTTGGCAGTGACATAAAGATAACTATTAGTAGCAAGTGAGAGTGTGTCGGGCCATAATAGCCGATGGTCATGTGTAACAGTCTCCCATTTGCCATCTGGACCTCTTCGTAAGATGGCATTATGCTCATAATTAGTGGAATAGATATAACCGGCTGCGTCAGATTCAAGGCCATCTGATGCTCCTCCCCTATCACCTTCATCAATGACAGTGGCACTCACCTTTTGCTCATCGAGTGACTGGTCAGCAAGTGCATCTGTAGATACACTATAGAGCTTGCGGCTGCCAAGTGGACAGTAGTATAGACGATCTCCGTCTGAACTAATTGCTATGCCATCTGAACCCATAGCAGCACCTTGTTTTACCGATCCGTCTGGTTGGCGTTCTAAGAATGGTCTACCTTCTACAATTGGAAGAAAGGTTTTTAATTGCTCTGGCTTAGTCGAGGGATGGTCATGAAGTCTACGCCAGCTAGCTCCGGAATCTAAATCCACAACAATGATTCCGTTAGGTCCATTTTGTGAAGAATCAGTAATAAAGGCCATGCCTTGGCTACGGCGGCGTAGATCAAAGCGAACATCATTAAGATAAGTGGTAGGCAGAGCTACCTCTTGTGGAAAGAGAATCTTTTTGATGACCTTATTTATAGTTAGGTCCACACAGACAAGCTTGGGTCCTCCATACTTGGTTGGCTGAAACATAGGGCTACCAGTATCTAGAATCCACAGTCGGTCAGCAGGGTCTACTACTACTGATTGCACAGACACAAGCGCCGCTGCTGGCTCAGATGAGTTAGTTTGATTCGTAGCTTCATCTGGATAGGCAACCATCTCTCCTCCATCACGGATTTCTGAAACTGTAAATGCGACTTCGTCACCCCACTTTGGAAAGTTTACAAAGATACGTCCTTGGTGTGATACAGTTACACCAGTTGGCATAGCACCGTTAAAGTAAGCGACTGGTTCTACCTCTCCTAGCGGCTCATCTGTTGGTAAGTCCTTCTGCTCCTGACTTTGAGTATTAGTCATTGCCGATACACATCCTCTCTTGACCTTTTTTTCATGGCTTAAAGACAATTTTAGTTACATCTTCTTTCTTATCGAATATTTCATATCCTTTAGGCGCTTCGTCAAGTTTCATCATGAGACACAAGTCAGAGTCACATATAGCAGTAGATGTAACACGCAATATTGCATCTTGGGGATGCTGTGTACTAGGACCGGGTTTATCGTTTATTTGGACATTTCTTGGACCATGATAGACTAATGCTTTCATAATTGGCCATTTATGATTTACATAAAATATATGAGTTATGGGATCATTAAACCCATGACCCAGTATTTGGGAAAGCATGGTTTGAGCAGAATTTATTTATGTATTAATCCTATTTTTATAACTAACAAACGTTATGAAGCAGTTTTTCCTAATGTATGTCGTAAGACTGGTTCTAAATACGGAAAACGAAATTTATATCCTCTTTTGATAAGACGATTAGGAATAACACATGAGCTTGATAGGATTGCAGCATTGGCCAATTCCTCTCGTAATGCCAATTTTATTATGGATTCATGAATAGAAAGTATTGTAGGTCGTGACAGAACCCTTCCTAAAGCCGTTGTGAAATTCTCAAAGTCGCTTACAAAGTCATCTCTCAAATAAGGAATTAGGCTTTGGACGGCAAGTATTTGAGCCAGAGGACTATTTAGTGTATAATACAATAATCGAAGCGATTGTTCGTGAATTAGTAAGTGACGGAATCATAGTAAAACAACAAAAAGATTCTACTCCTGATGATGCTGAGGATAGATATGAAGTAACAGAGAACCTAGACAAAATATGTAAGGACTCTAGGGATAATGGCTTATCATACTAGTGTAATGTACAGAAAATACACTGGTTTGGTGCAACCCCTGACCTGCTTACAGTTTGAGTCATTTTATTTGCATCAAATTTTTCATGTCTGCCGCTAGATCTCTTGATATTATTTGTTTTTCCTTGCCTTTTTCATCCATCTTGCTATTTTCTTCTCTTATTGTTCTCATATTAATCCAAGAAAACTGTACGGAAATTCTCATTCATCGAATCTAGGAGTTTCAT
>DASSCH010000203.1:0-5951 GCA_035697905.1 Nitrososphaeraceae archaeon | reverse complement strand
TAGAATATCATCAATCTTTCTGACAGTGTTGTTATCAATTGCAACTATTATATCCCCACCTAGTGCAATTTCTCTGCCATTAATGTTATCTATTTTATAACCCCCTCGAATTCCAGCTTTATCGGCGGGGCTTTCCGAAGTTATGTCCGTTACAAGAAATCCCTTTGCTTCGCTTAGGCCAAGCGCCTCTGCAATCTCAGGTGTGATGTCAGTTCCTGAAATTCCCAACCATGGGTGCTGATAAGCGCCAGAGCTTATTAATGCTGGAACCACTTTCTTGAGGGTATTAGATGGTATTGCAAATCCGACCCCAGCTGATTCTCCAGTTGATGAAAAAATAGCAGTATTCATACCAATAACTTCTCCCCTCAGGTCCAGAAGAGGTCCTCCTGAGTTCCCAGGATTAATCGGCGCATCTGTTTGGATGATGTCTGGAATTGAAAATGAACCACGCCTCTGTGCTTCCATAAGCTCGTCATCGGGATTGCCAGGGGGATTTGGTGGAGGCATCTCATCTAGTGGTGGTTGTAGCGGGGCTCCCGGATTAGAAGGATCCTGGGGAGGAGGTAGGGGAGTTCCGTCTGGAAAGGGAGGTAATTGTTCCTCTTCCGAGGAAGGGATCAATCGTCCAAGTCCACTTACTATACCCTCTGTCATTGAACCAGAAAGACCAAATGGATTTCCAATAGCAACAACTTGTTGACCTACTCGTAACTCCGAGGAATTTCCAATAGGTAATGGTACAAGTCTATTTTTAGCATCCTCTGGAATATCAATAACTGCAATGTCAGAGAATCGGTCTGCCCCCACAAGAGTTGCCTGATAAATAGTTCCGTCTTCAAAGGCTACATTAATATCAACACCATTATTTGCTTCTCCCTGAACTAGATTGCTTGAGAGACGAATGCTAGGAGCAATCACATGATAATTTGTTACAATAAGACCATCGTCATTATACACAAAACCTGAGCCTATTCCCGATCGAAACGAGCCAGGCTCCCCGGCTCCAGAAGTAGTGGTCACTTGAACAACTGACTTTTCCGCCCTTTCGAATAATTCAGGTAGGGTTAAATCTTGAATAGTATTGTTGCTACCTATATCAAGAGTATTGTTAGCCGCACGCGTGGTTGTTTCATTAATATTGACGGCATCGTTGCTGCTTTGTGAGTCATTTAGTACTTGGGCATCTGCAGAGTAAATTTCATTGTAAACTGTCGATACAACCAACAGGAGAAGTACAAACATCAATAGGATGCTGAAACTATTACAATTATATAGGATATTGGATCGTCTAACTAATATAGACTTCATACTACAAGAACCCTACAACTCAGCCTCCACGAGCAGTTATAAATTTTTGTTATTGTGAGAAAAGTGTAATCTGATTTCCTTTCTTGACAAAGGGGTTCAACCCACAAACTGGATTTGGTTGACCACTTTTAAAGCAGAGCAATTGACAACTCATTATTGTCAACTCATTCTAGGTAACGTATAATTTACGTCCTAGCAGTATTGGAGGAATAACAAGCAGGAGAACAGCAAAGCCGGCATGAATTCCTACAAGACCGCTTAAGAATATAGAGTCAAGTACAACTATTGATAAAATCATGGTCTTAACTATGCGCTGTATTTCTCTACTTATTTTCGACTGATTCATACTGTCGTCACTTTCTTCCTCTACGTTGGGATAGCCTTCTTTGTATTGCCCTTGTGATGTTGGTTTCGTTATTCTTTTGAGTCTAGAGAATAATTGAAAGAAGCTAATGCACATTATGCAGGAAAATATAATCAAATTGAAGATAAATGCCGTTTGAAAATAGCCAGAAAATCCTGTGAGGAGTATAGAACCTATTGTAAGGAGTACGGTTAAAAACGAAAGAACTATCGGAATCCATGCTTTGTTAGATAACCGTTCGCTGGTAGAGACCTCTTTCAGGCTGAGCAAGCTTATAGATACGGTATACAGAAACATGCAAAAACCAATCAAGACCAAAGTCAGGTCCATCTTTGTAACCAAGCCTAACGCCGAACTACCCCCTAGTAAGACATTTAGGAATCTTGCTGAACCCATAATGAAGGGGTTGCCAGCAGGGGTGCGTTTGAGCCGATAATCATAAATAAAGATAACAATCGTTAGACAGAAAGAAATAATGAAGCTATTCCAGCTCAGGTACCAAGATAGAACGTTTCCTGCAACAATGGAAGAGGTTGCGATTAGTAAAGCACTTCTTTTTGTGATTTGACCTGAGGCTAATGGTCTATTCGGACGTTCTTTTCTATCCAAGTTTATATCAAAGTAGTCATTTAGAATTATACCAGCCACATACAGGAAGATAGATGAGAAAATTAGTAACAGTAGTTGGGCAATGTTTGCGTCACCTAGCAGAGTTGTAGCAAAGTAACCTGACAGGATATTTGATGGGACTGTAAATAGATTAGGAGCTCGGATTAGAAGAATATATTGTCCCAGCATAGACATTCTATGTTACTAGAGTTGATAAGTAAGCAAATATACGAAGATAATAATTGACACCCATCTTCTACCCAGTAAATTATAGTGTCACCTCGATGTTTATGATGGAATTATTTATCAAATTCGATTTGATGCACCACAAAAACATGTCAGACTCATGCCAGGAGACACGACCAGAGATGTCTGAAAAATATAGAATAGTGAGAACACAACGTCATCGATTCCCTCTCCGTTGATAAGAGGTTCTCCTTGCAATCCGTATTCTTCTCCTGAATAAAAAAATTACAACAGATACCATGATACTAACTACTATGGCTAGAGATAATTGAATGTCGGAAAACCCGAAAGCTGATTTAGAATGAACGTTAATTGGAAATGTAAATTGAAGACTTTGGCTCCCAGCCTCCCAGGAGAGCGCTGATGATTTATTTCCTAAGACAGGGACATGGCTCTCTATTTCAATATTTATCCCATATATGTCTGGCGTATCAAATTCGTAGGGGTAGGTATAGTGCCCATCAGGAACAATTATTGTTTCTGACTTCAGAATTTCTTCTCCCTGCTTAGTAATTCTAATATTAATAGGTTGGTCTGTCACATCGACTCCGTTTATGCTACCAATCCTTAGGAATAATGTAGTCTTCTCTCCTGAGATGGGAGAGGCTGGCACTGTTTTCAGTTCTACATCCAGGTTACCTATTCTTTGGGTTAAAGCTCCTCCGGTTAATGAATCTGAGAATACCTCTCTTGGTGCTAGGCTTGCAGTCATAAGTACGGTCATACCAAGAGCTATGATAACGTTGTTGTACCTGGTCAATTCTATTGATATCTATAACGAAACTTCTAGGTTCCCTCTTAATAACCAACGCATCCCGTGCTTATTGGGTTACATGGTTTCTAATGCTGCAGATCTGCACGGCATTCTCGGCTGATTTGTAAATAGTAGCCCATCTGTATTGGCAACATGTTCGGTTATAAGTAGCGAGAATAAGAAAGATTTTCAATATGTATTCACTCCAATCACATGAAGGTTAAGTGTAGCTACTGCTAAGGCCAAGTTAACATTTCAATAATGGTCTTATGACTAGGATACAACATTGTTAATCTCCTTCTATCTGCCAGTTCAAAATCCGCAAACGAAAACGCGGGAAAGACAGCACAGCCCACTAATGCATAAGAAGTCAAGTCATTGACTATTGCTCCAAACCACGATCCCCGTTTTATGAGAATCTGAAACAGCTCACCTTTTTCTGGTTCAGTGCCAAGTTTCAACTCTGAAATGCCCCTAGTGATTTTGTTTATTACATAAAGTGTAAGCGAACTTCCCGTATAAAAATGCCATATTTCGTCTGAATTCTTCATTCTATGAAACATTGATTTCTGCCCTCCTTCAAGCAGATAATAAATCGTACTTGAGATCGAGCGACTCGGAACTCGATCGCTCTGGCTTCGATGTTCTCTCTTTGTGGGAAAGTTGATTGCTAGGTCAGACCGGTAGGTTTCCCTGTAAAAACCTCCCTCTGGATGCTGTGTAAGTTGGAGCTTCTTGATCCAGAATTTTGATTTCCTACTGTTACCTAAGGTCACCATCTCTGGATCGGATGATCAAAAAGAACCCTTAAAAATTCGACCCTATGACTCTAAGAAGCCATCTAATTGATGAGGGTTGAGTGGATAAATCTTATTCCATCTCCTGCGTCTAGGACCATAATGGCTATGAGCTGATTGGAACAGCCATTTTGCTTCCCAGAATATCTTCAACGATATTATGGGTATGAAAGACAGAATGAAAGTTAACTGCGATCCACCGTTCCTCCATGTGGAACGCACATTGGTCACATTCGATGCTCTGAATACAATGATTTTCATCAACTTGCTGCTTCCGTATAGAGAGTGCGTTAGACCGACAACTAGGACACATTTCGACTTCCATTCTAACTTTTTTAGTATAGATGACTCTATAACTTAAATTAGATGGGATAGTTCAACAACAATTTTCCTAATTTTGGCATTTATACCATATCTTTGCGGGAAACCAATAACTGGATGACTGAAACGACTGAGACAAGTGAAGTCATTCATCTCCAAGAAACCAAAGAAACTTTTCATATGGGTAGATTCTAAAATATATATTGAAAATCCTCATCGCCGAAGATGACAAGGACACTGCGCTGCTGTTCAAAATGGCCTTAGAGAAAAGAGGGCACAATGTGACAACCACCCAGAATGGAGAAGATTGTCTTAAGCTCTATCATGAGGAATCACAAAACATACGGCTAAAAACAGACCTCACTGAGCGCCTCCAGCCTTTTGATGCAGTGGTACTCGATTACAAAATGCCCAGAATTAATGGAATGGATGTCGCAAAAGAGATACTTGCAGTGAATCCACATCAGAGAATAGTATTTGCTTCCGCATATGTGAAAGAAACTTTGATTGACTCCATAAAGGAATTAAACCAAGTTGTTGAGTTAATGCAAAAACCATTCGGAGAAGATGCGCTAATAGATACGATAGAGGATAAAGGAATCTATTCAGAGTTACAAAAACTAAACGTTAATGTAAGCGATATAAAAGCGGCGAATCTTAGACACGAACAGATTAGAGAAATACTAGATATCCTGAAAAATATTCAAAAGGGCAGGACATTCTGATTCCTCTTTATTTTGTTCACGTAGTTGAAGACTATCCGCAGCTCCCCTTAGGATGTCATGAGTCTTGTCCCACAGAGGACAGACATAACGATAGGGTATATATGGCGGGAGCAGTTCGCCACAAAACCTACCCTAGCTTGTTGCAGAGGGAAGCAAGGATGATCCTATGGATGACTGTCGTACCACGGGCGGCATGGAAGTGGGCAGACTGAATGTGAAGGTAGCGCCCCTTCCTTCTGAATTATTCTCTGCCCATATTTTTCCACCGTGCGCTTCGACAATATTTTTGCAGATATAAAGTCCCAGCCCGGTTCCGCCAGTATCTGACTTTGTTACAAATTTTGAAAATAACCTGGGCAAAATCTCTGGGTCAATGCCAGACCCAGTGTCCTTTATACTAACGATAGCCTCTGTTTCGTTGGGGGATCGTTCAGCGGTTATGGATATAGTGCCAGCTTCTGTGAATTTCATTGAATTATTAAGAAGATTAGAAATAACCTGCCCTAGTCGATCCCGATCTACTTCAACAAAAATATCTTCCCTGTTAGGTTCGTATACGACATTTACTTTCCCTTCTGAAATGGTTTGAAGGTCCAGAAGGTCCTTCATCCCGTACAGAACTATCTCATTTAAGCTCACGCTCTCCTTCCTGAGTACTAGGGTCTTACTTTCGATCTTAGTGATATCCAAGATCTCGTTGGCTAGAATCTGAAGTTTTTTTGCATTTCTTATAACAATAGAGACTCTTTCCTCGTCAGGCATACTACCTCTCAACGACTCTGAGCTTAGCAGCAACGGCTGTATGGGGTTTCTCAGTTCATGGG
>DASSCH010000202.1:0-8310 GCA_035697905.1 Nitrososphaeraceae archaeon | reverse complement strand
CTAGGCTTTTATCATCTATAATTTATCAAGTGATTCTAATAGAATGGCAGCTCCCTCTGGATCTGGCATTCCTCTAGTTGAAGATATGAATAAGGCCTTAGAAGCCAGTCCATTTGATAGACATGAGGATAATAATCCTCCTGCTAATCCGCCGATAAATGCTTAGGGTGTTCAACATTATTTTATTTCTTAAGAGACTTAGTAGTACTAAAGTGTATACTTATTTTTATTGCAATGAAATTGTAATATATTTCATGGCCCATTCCAATCAAAAGGAATGTGTTTGCTCGATCTGCCGTTCCATTCCCATTTAAAACCCAACGCATCAACTTCATTGGCAATAGCTCTTCCCCATGTCGCAACCGTGCCAGGACCCATTTCACTCCCTGGTGCGTTAATAGTCTGCACTCGTTTACCTGGGGGAGTCATAGGTCCCGTTAGGGCTTCAGCTTTAGCAATAACTTTTCCAGGTACCTCAGCACTCCAATGAGAAAGATCATCTGCTACTTCAAAACTAATTGGTGCATATTCACTTTGTCTGACCTCTTTAATGAGCGTTGCAAATTCTGCCATAAAACCACCTGCTTTTCCACTAAAGATCATGTTCAGAGCTTCTCGCTGCTCTTCGTTAGCTTTTTCATCAAAGAATATAGATACGGTGGCTTTGGTCTTCCCATCCCAGATATTACCGTTGTAGTATGACAGAACTAGAACATTTAAGCCATCAAGCTGTGTTTGACCATAAATTCCATTTTTAATATGGTATGCAAGTACTGCATCACAGTCAACATAAGTTGGAGTCTGAGCAAAAGTACATGGACACGGTACATTGCATTTACATACATCAAACCAATCTCCCGTAATCTTCCAGTATGGTATGCTCTTTTCAGTAGTTTCTGATATATTTGAGGAAGAAGCCATATTACCAAATGTTATTGTTAAGTATTTTAGGTTTACCCGTAGCACATTCTCTTCAATTGCAATTCTTCCATTAGAGATTTCATATACTGTTGCTATGAATACCTTCTACTATTATCATTTTTTTAATGATATCAGTTAAATATAATTTCTTATGTGATAAGATCCTGTCCTCTATTCTAAATTGGTGCGGCGGAGAAAACCATATAACTTTTAGTTTCCTTACTATTGATATGAGAGGTGTCAGAAGTGAATAACGATTTTGTAAAGGTTGCTGAAACAAAAGACATTCAACCATCTACTATGAAAGCAGTCGATCTAGCTAGTGAAAGAGTCTGTATTGTTAATGTCGAAGGAAATTATTATGCCATAGGAAATGTATGCACTCATGTTGGTGGCCCATTGGATGAAGGGACACTTGAAGGGTATGAAGTTGAGTGTCCTTGGCATGGTTCCAAATTTGATGTTAGGACAGGCGAACCAACCAAGCCTCCTGCAAGGCAAGCAGTTCCAAAATATGAAGTAAAGGTAGAAGACAATAACATACTAGTGAGAAAGCAGGAATGATGAGAGATAATGCAAACAAACAACACGACGGAAGGAGTATCGCTGAAAAGTAGCAACAAGACGAATAAAAGTGTTTTTGGAATACATCATGTTACTGCGATAACTAGCAATCCCCAGAAAAACATAGATTTCTACACCGGTGACTTGGGACTTAGGTTAGTAAAATTAACAGTAAATCAAGATGACCCAACATCGTACCATCTTTATTATGGTGACGAGTTAGGACGTCCAGGTACAATTCTTACTTTCTTCCACTGGCCAAATATTCCTAGAGGTCGCCGAGGAACCAGCCAAATAATTGCTACAGCTTTTCTGATCCCCGAGAATTCTATAAACTATTGGACAGATAGATTCAAAAGCAAACAGATAGAGTTTCGAGGGCCATCCAAGCGTTTTGATGATGAACAAGTAATAACGCTACATGACCCTGATGGGTTAGAATTAGAACTTGTAGCGCATAAATCTGCAGAATATAAAAGTGATAACATATGGAAAGAGGGTCCCATACCGATTGAACATGCTATTAGAGGCTTTTATTCTGCAACTCTGTCGGAAGAAGGATACGAACGAACTGCCTCTGTTTTGACTGATGAATTGGGATTTATCCCCACACGCCAGGACGGCAGCCGCTTTCGTTATGAGATTCCTACTACTGAGACACCTTCAGATACTACTACTAGTATAGGCAAGGAAGAAGTAGGAATAGGTGGCGCCAGGATTGTAGATGTTCTCTGTCTGCCTTATACACAACAGGCGCTTATAGGTATTGGATCAGTCCATCATATAGCATTTCGTACTCCGACTGATGAACAACAAATGATCCTACGCCGAAATATAGTAAAAGCTCGATTAAATGCTACTCCTGTAATAGATCGATTCTACTTTCATTCTGTCTATTTCCGTGAGCCTGGTGGAGTCCTTTTCGAAATTGCAACTAACCCTCCCGGATTTGCAGTCGATGAAAAGGTCGAAATGCTAGGCACACGTCTGGTTCTTCCTCCGTGGCTTGAATCTATGCGAAGCGACCTAGAGAAAATTTTGCCTCCTGTAAACCTCCCAAAAAGACAATCGGGGAACCAATAATTATGTTAATGATTATGACGGTGTCTCTTAATCTGGTAGGATCACGAAAAGTAATTGAACAATAAAAGCCAACTTGGATTCATTCACACATTTATCCCTTCAGATAGTAGTAGGAAGGATGACGATTCGTTAAACCTGTTATTGTTACATGGGACTGGAGGAGATGAAAATGATCTAATTTCCATAGCCAGGATGTTAGATATTGCGAATGCTTCAATTCTTAGTCCTCGGGGTAAGGTGCTAGAAAATGGTATGCCACGTTTCTTCCGTAGACTGGCTGAAGGAGTTTTTGATATAGAGGATTTAAGATTTCGTACAAATGAATTAGCTGATTTTGTGCAGAGAGCATCAAAAACGTATACGTTTGACTTGAATCGAACTTTGGCTATAGGGTATTCTAATGGGGCTAATATAGCGGCAAGTATGCTCTTACTTCGCCCAGAGATTTTATCTGGTGCTATTCTTTTTAGACCTATGATTCCTCTTGTTCCTGATACCTTGCCTAATTTATCAAGTAAGCATATTCTCATATCCGCTGGCTTACATGATCCCATAGTTCCCAGATACCAGACCGAAGATCTTTTTGATCTTCTAAAGAAAGCCGAAGCTAAAGTGTCAATTCAATGGCAGAATAGTGGACATGAACTAACGCAGAGAGATATAAAAGCCGCTAAGGATTGGGTGATGACATCATCATTATCGTAGCATTCATATTCAATTAATTCAAGATAAAATTATACACAAAAAATCGTTTGTCAAGTTAAGGATTCTCTAGGCTACCTCTAAAAGAATTCTTCCGTCTCTATCACTTGCAAATAATGATTGTAGCGCTTCTTTAACATTTTCAAGTTTGAACCTTTTCCATACTCTGACTTTTAAGTCCTTGGAGTTAGCAATAAGTTCGTGCATGTCTTTTCTAGTCCCTCCAGTTGAACCTATTAGTTTAATCTGTTTTGTATACAGAGACTGAACATTCAATTTAACATCTGCCCCCGTTAATCCACCAAATGTAACCCATCTTCCATTCATACCAACACAAGCAAAACTGCTATCCCATGTTCTAACACCAAGAGAATTGAGAACAACATCTGCCATTCTACCTTCTGTTATTTCTTTTACTTGTTCTGGTACCTTGGCATAATCACTTATAACATAGTCTGCTCCATAATCATTTTTTATCCAACTATCCTTGGAAACTGCAATAACCTTTGCCCCCATCTTTTTTCCTAGCTGTACTGCTATCATTCCTGTATTACCTGATGCCCCGTATACAAGAAGATATTCATTTATTCTCAGTGAAGCTTCTTTTAGGGCATGATATGGTGTTAATGAGGTCACAGGCAAACTTGCAGCAATGTCCCAATCCAAATCGTCGGGTATCTTGAATACATTTCTCGCAGGTACTGCCATATATTCAGCAAAACCTCCATTCGTGATAGCACCAATCAATCCACCATTTCTGCAGATCATATCAAGACCATTAAGGCACATATCACATGTTCCATCGAAGACCTTATTATGCACAATCACCTTGTCTCCTTTATTAATTTGACTATCGTCGACATGTTGTCCAATCTGTTCTACTATACCACTTGACTCTGCTCCCGGTATATGCGGAATAGGTTCTATTTTTGGTAACGCGCCAGAAACTACGAAATGGTCTATCGGATTTATTCCTGTTACTTTGACCTTTATCAGTACACCGTGATCATCTATTTTTGGCTTTTCTATATTATCAATGACTGTTAAATTCTCTAAACCAGGCTTCTCAAAAATTGCCGCCTTCATCTGTCAAAGTCACCTAACCTACTATGGATATTATAAGCTATGGAATTGTATCTGACTTGTCATGTTTTTCATTAGTCATATTCTGTCAATCTTCCAGACTCTGGCGGATGGAGAGTTACAGTTGGTTTATCATCTGTCGGATCGCCTCCTTGGAGCTGTATTCTAGGGTTGGTGTGTATTTTTATTAAGGTTCCATTGTTGAAGACATTAACTTCGCTCTGTTAAGTGCTCCACTATTGACAACAATAATACTAGATAATACTCAAGTTACTTTTGGATTCAAATACAATAATATAGTATTGTATCCGTAAACACAAGTGAGAAATTACAACGATACATCTACAAATGGTCATAGACGAAGGATCCAAGCAATGGTATATGGAGCTGCAAGTGCATTAGAAGAGAACCACCATGAGTGATTCACGCAGGGGACTTCCCCTAACCAAATCTCTTAGAGAGAAGATATTTCCGAAATTAACACCGGTTCAGATTGGTCGCATTAGATCGCATGGACGTTTACGTTCAGCACAGTCTGGCGAAGTGTTAATAGAGCAGGGAGATAGATCGGTACCATTTTTTCTGGTAATAACAGGCGAAGTCGAGATTCTACGACCTTTAGGAGCCCGTGAGACGCTTGTCACTGTACATGGTCCTGGCGAATTCACAGGAGAGGTTAACATGCTCTCTGGCCGACGGTCTCTAGTTCGGGCACGTGTTACCACGCCAGGCAAAGTAGTTGAACTGGATAACCAGCAAATGCTCGGATTGATACAGACTGATGCTGAACTCAGCGACATATTGATGAGGGCTTTTATTCTGCGTAGAGTAGAGTTAATAGCTGCTGGGGTGGGAGACATTGTCCTTGTTGGGTCAACATATTCGGCAGATACGCTTCGGATTAGAGAATTTCTTATGCGCAATGGCCACCCATATTCCTACCTAGACCTAGAACGCGACCCTGACGTACAGAATCTATTGGAAAGCTTCCAAGTTTCAGCAGGTGAAATACCAGTATTGATCTGTCGAGGCCAAATGGTGCTCCGAAATCCTAGTAACCAAGAAATTGCGGACTGCCTTGGTTTTAATGAGTCCATTGATCAAACCCATGTGCGAGATCTGATTATAATCGGCGCGGGTCCCTCAGGACTGGCAGCCGCGGTGTATGGCGCATCAGAAGGACTTGACGTTCTAATACTAGAAACTAGTTCACCTGGAGGCCAGGCCGGTTCAAGCTCAAGAATCGAAAATTACCTGGGATTTCCCACTGGTATCTCCGGCCAAGAACTTGCAGCTAGAGCATTTAATCAGGCTCAAAAGTTCGGTGCACATATGCTTGTCGCTAGGGCCGCACGACTCATCTGCGACCGCAAACCATTCGTACTCGAGCTTGAAAATGGGACTCGAATTTCTACTCGTACAGTTTTGATTGCCACCGGTGCTCAATATCGAAAGTTACCGTTGGAAAATCTGTCACGCTTTGAAGGTGCAGGCGTTTACTATGGCGCGACTTTTGTGGAAGCACAGTTATGTGGCGGAAATGAGGTAATTGTAGTAGGTGGAGGAAACTCAGCGGGTCAGGCGGCTGTATTTTTAGCACAGACTGCAAGGCATGTAAGTATGCTAGTCAGGTCAAACAGTTTGGCTGCGAGTATGTCGCAATACCTGATTCGTAGGATAGAGAATAGCCCTAATATCATATTACGAGTACGAACTGAGATTGTGGCCGTAGAAGGAAAAGATCGTGTTGAAACCGTTTACTGGCGGAACAGGGAAACAGGACAGACTGAAAAACATGAAATCAAACATATATTCGTCATGACTGGTGCTGATCCAAACACTCGTTGGCTTGATGGCTGTATTGCACTTGACGATAAAGGGTTTATAAAGACTGGTCCGGATCTATTACCAGATAATCTTAGTGCTGCAGGTTGGCCTCTTACACGTCAACCATATTTTCTTGAAACCAGTTTGCCTGGCGTTTTTGCGGTGGGTGACGTGCGTGGTGGCAGCATCAAACGTGTTGCGTCGGCAGTGGGTGAAGGATCAACTTCGATTTCGTTTGTTCATCAAGTACTACAGGAATAGCAGACTACTATTATTCCAGAATTTTTGAATATGTGGATCTGATTCCACTTCGTTTAACTGGGGTATCAAATTGCAGTGGGAGAGTAGCTTCTTCGCTTGCACAATCAATGACTGAAACAGAAATAGCAAGGAATCTAAAAGTGAACCAGTCTACTACTAATGGAGATATTAGAGTATTAAAGTATTAAAGAAGCTGTCACAGCAATTTGTTTGTGACCTGGCTAAAACTGATTTAGTGTTTTGTTACAAGCAATGTCTTGATGGAATTGGAGAAGTAAATAAGAAGGGCATACTTTTTTTGCAAATACTGATTACTTCCGAAGATCATCATTGTTATATAGTCAGCATTATTCCTTTCATATAATCTGACTAAATTAAATAAGTTTATTAATTTTCCTATAATAAGGAATATTCTTGGCATTATGGATGGTGCGAGAAGGACGACATGGAGATTTAAATCTATTTTGACCGTATTTTCAAATGATGCAGTTGCGTTAGAAGATTTGAGATGACGATTGCCTCGGATCTCTTGCAAAGACATATTCAAACACTCGTCGATGACAACGCGCAATGGCAAACGCTGATTACTGACGATATTTTGTGGGAACTTGCTTATGCGCCTGCCCTTGGCCATCCGGCGCGGCTTTCAGGCCGAGCGGAGGTGATGCGCCAAGTAACCTGGTTCCTCAGCGCAGTGGAAAACTTTCGCTTTATCGATCCCAAGGTGTATCCCTTTGCTGATCCACAATCAGCAGTAGCACAAGTCAGGGCAGAGGGAATTATCAAAACTACTGGGCGCATCTATCGCCAAGAATATGTAGTGTTCCTCCGTGCTGAGAAGGGTAAGATCGTGTTCATTCGCGAATATTTCGATCCTACTCGCGCGGCCAAGGCGCTCGATACGCCAATTCTCGATCTCGAACCTTGGTGACAAGCGGCAGCTTTAGGAAGATAAACGGATCTTTAGGATTCAAGGAGTAATAGGTCGAACAAATAAGTAATTCGGATTTGCTGAACGGACTAACGCTATAATAATCCGAACGTAACTGGCCTGGTCTACATCGCGCCTTTGCTCCAGATGTTAGAATAAGATTGGGTGTATTGCCATTAATGCCCCCGAAGAGAAACATCGATGTGCCAATGCCTTCCAATACTCTGGCAGTGACAAGGGAAAGAAAATTAGTTGAAAGATCTACTATTAAAAGCCCTAGCATAAGAATTTCCAAGATAATCAGTAGAATTTTTTTAGCATATGCATCGAATAACTTACCTGCAATTGGTGTCATGACAACTACAGCGACCAAAGACGCAGCCAGTATCCAGGATGAATCTTCAAATGATAAATTCAGGTCTACAATAAATTCTGGAATAGCAGGAAGTAGCATAGTTTCAGAAGACATCGCGACAATGCCTAAACCGCCTAATATTCCAAGTGTTATCCATGGAAGTAAAGTACTTATCTACTTTTTGAATGTCTTATTGTTACTAACCTAACGCTTTTATTAACTTTTGTTTCAAGAGATTCAAGGCAAAATTTCTAATCAGTTCTCGAGCAATTAACGGTTGAGATTGTCCTAAATCTACTGCATTAATTTACTAATCCTCTATAGTATTCTATGCTTGCATTCTTACATGCTTAAATATAACAACTCTGTAGACGAACTGTCATGAACAGTAGGGTCAACTCAATACCATATGCATCCCTCTGCGTGATAATTGCAATTGGTCTTGCTATCTCGACTAGTATATTCATATTTAGTAATGACTCCTTTTCGGTCCAGACATTAATGGCACAGCAACAACAACAACTTCAATCTAATTTCACATCTGCCGAACAACAACTGCTAACCGAAGGGAATTCCTTTGAAA
>DASSCH010000201.1:0-5030 GCA_035697905.1 Nitrososphaeraceae archaeon | reverse complement strand
CCCGGGAAACTAAACACAATTCGCATTTGACTTTTGCCTCTCCTTTTTTTTATTTCCGTAATGACATTCCTTAACTTGAACCATCTGTCAGCGCCAAATAGAGTAAAGAAATCGTCACCGTACAGAACAGGGAAGTGAATTTCTATTATCGTATGGATTGGACCGTCATTCGTAGCAATTTTTTCTTCTTCGACAGATCCAAATATGTTGGAAATGATATGATAAATAATTTCGGTCTCGGGTATGGAGGTCCCAGCATATTTAAAATAAGTTGCTCCCACAGTCACAACATTCAGTAACACCCATCATAAAAAAAGATCTTGACTGAAATGATTCCCTCTTGTATACCAGATTTAGGTATGAATCGACATTAACTGAATGGCATAAACAACAACGCATGCAAAAACCTAATTGGTTTCCTCAATCACTCTGTGAATCTCAGTTGTTGAATTGGTCAGCGGTTTGATAGACTCTTCTTTGCAAGGACGATTAGTTCTGGATATCTTTGTGTATTTGTAGGATCTGATCTCGTATAACTTTCCACTTCTATTACTAACTCTTAATTTTATACAGTCTGATTTACTTGCCAATTTTTGGCACAACAAACAATACACTAGCCTGTGTGTTTTATTTTTCGATTCAATTATATGACCATAAGGATCCCTAAACCAAGTCATCAGTCCTTCTATCCCCCCCACTAAATGAGACTCCTGATTTAAAAATCATCCTGACAGAATTTAGGACCAATGTATCAATTGCATGGTTACACGCCAAAAAATGTGACAGATTGAGGAGCATTTAATAATGCAGTCTAATCTGTAAAGTGTGACGACCTGATGCAATTGCAAACTATCGATTCATTGGATAAACAACTACTGAACGAAATCCAGTGGCAGTTTCCTTTAGTGGATAGACCTTTTCTAGAAATCTCCAAGCGATACAATATTTCTGAGGATGAAGTCCTAGAAAGGATTAGATTGTTAAAAAGGATTGGTCTGATAAGACAGATCAATGCGATTTTCGATACCAGACGATTAGGCTATAAGAGCACCCTGGTCGCGTTTTCTGTATTACAAGATAAGCTTGAACAAGTTGCAAATGAGGTAAACAACCATCCGGGAGTCAGCCATAATTACGAAAGGAACCATGAATACAATATGTGGTTCACTTTGGCAGTTCCTCCATTCGGTGATTTGAAGCGAGACCTAGAGCGCATGGCTTCCTTAGACGGTGTCATAAAGCATAGAGTATTACCCACGCTCAAACTTTATAAGATTGGTGTAAAGTTAGATGTGCTGAACCAGGATCCTTCTGATCCAAAACCTACTGAGAAATTGAAAACCTTCAGTCAAGCAAAATTTACAGCTACTGATCGGGACAAGAAGTTTATTCGTGTGTTACAAGAAGACATCGAAACGACCACGGAGCCTTTCAAGAAGTCTGCCAAAGTCCTTGGAATAACGACAGATGAGCTCTTTGCAAAAGCAAAGGAATACGAAAAAATAGGTGTGATGCGAAGATTCGCTGCCATTCTGCGTCATAGAGATGCGGGGTTCTCCGCAAATGGTATGGTAGTATGGAAAGTGCCTGACGACAAGATTGATGAGGTGGGATACAAGTTAGCAGAGTTTCCCCAAGTTAGCCATTGTTATCGAAGACCCGTATTTTCTGACTGGCCATTTAACCTTTTTAGCATGGTACATGCAAGAACGCTTAAGGCTGCAGAAAGGATAGCCGAAACCATGTCTTCAGCAGTGAAAATTCAAGACTATTCTATTCTCTTCAGCACCCGTGAATTCAAGAAGCAGAGGGTAAAATATTTTGAATGAATACATTACCGTGCTTCCTTGTGTAAATTGAGCTCCATTCACTCACACATACTGGTTGCAGGCTTAAAGACGAAGGCCAAACACGACTATAATATGGCCATCATTCGGACTGAGATAAAAATTTGACTACAAATAGATATTATTCTTTAATGGTTGTTGTGTAGAAATCTTTGTCATACATATGTGAAAGTGCTTCCAGGTCATCTTGCCTCAAGTACTTTCCATCAGACATGTTAGCGAATAATTCGATCTCTTCTAAATTGACTACTGTTGGCAAGACCGATGTGATCTTGTTTTGAGAGAGGATGAATTTTATGGCGAGCTCAGTAATCGTCCAACCATACGAATCAGCAATCGGTTTTATGTGCTCTATCTTTTGTAGGGCTTGAATGGTCCATTCTTTCTTACGCGTACTCCGATGATCATTCTTATCAAATACGGTATCTATGTTTACTTTTCCCGTTAGCACACCGGACGCATCAGGAACTCGTACCATAAGGCCCACATCATTAGTTTCAGCGACCTGAAAGAAATCTTTTACAGGGTCCTGTTCCAACAAATTGTAGACGCTCTGAAGACAAGTTACGTCCCTTTTTTCCATTGACAATATTCCTTCATCTTTCCATCCTATAGCAGGTCCCAATGCGACTCCATAACTTCTTATCTTGCCTTCTTTGCGTGTATTATCGAGTGTCTCAAATATAGAATTATCCTGAATAGCATTCATCTTTGGGTTGTGTAAACTATACACGTCTACGAAATCCGTTTGCAGTCTCTTGATACTCTCTTGTAGCGCATAATTCATGAAAGATGGGTCGTGTTTTTGCGGAAGTTCATTATGGCCAACCTGTTCAGCACCGTAAATATCGTAACCCCATTTGGTCGAATAGATTACCTCATCACGATTCACCCCCTTAAAGGCTTCACCTATGAGCTTTTCACTTCTCCCCTTTCCATACACGTCGGACGTTTCGAAGAAATTGATACCTAAATCATATGCCCGCTTTAACATCCTAACGGCCTCTTCATCGTTGATCTTTTTTCCGCCCCACCAATCAAGCGCAATAGTCCAGGCACCGAACCCTATCTCGCTTACCATAATTCCACTCTTACCCAGCCTACGATATTTCATTTAGATATTAAGTACCTCCATTAATTGTGATCGTCTTTCATGAAACGTATCGGTACTTAGAACAGGTCTTCCTATATTATCTTCAGAATCTTCCATGCTTGGTAATTGAAAGTCGATCCATGATCTGCAGCCTGCTTGTTGCGGACTGAGAGTGACATTTAGTGCTGTGTTCAATCTGTATACACGAAGAAGTATAATACTGAGAGGTTTTTCGGGGTTGTAATCCATCCTTAAGCTTATGTATTTCTCGTTCCATATGTGAAAGTCGCGTAAGTCACAAAGCATTTCCCTATTAAATGTCTCAGTGATGAAGATAACTTTTGCATAAAGATAAATCGCATTCTGATCATCTATAGGCTTGCTTTGCAAGATTGACTCGAATTTATCAGCATAATCTTGCTGTAAAAGATCCCTTGATTGATGTTCATAAGTTGGAAAAATGTAGAAATCATTGTGTTTTAATTCAAAACCGTCCTTACGCTCCATTATTCCGCCTTTTCTTAGCAGAATTGTTTGCCTCCCTTCTTCTAATCCTTTACATACAACAGCCCATTCCTTTAGCGCGGATATTGTCATGATCGATCCATCACCCAAGCCCCATGATAATGCTCTGTATATCTTTTTGCACACATACTATCATTGGAGTATCCTTCACAACATACAAGCTGACTTTTGTTTCACGCAATTGGAGAATCAGATCCTGAAACTTTGATAGGTCATCCGTTTCAAATGCAAGAGTAAAGTCATTATCATCGATTCCAAACGAATATGATGTATTCAGCTTAATATCTGGAAATTTTCTGCCAATTGTAATATGTTCATCCATCATTTTCTTACGCTCTTCAAATGGCAAAAGATACCATTCCCTAGACTTAACAAAGGGATACACGATCAGATATTTCAGCGGTTTTGAATCAGTCATAAAGGATGGTATCATCTTCTCGGCATAAACAGAACTTCTAAAAGATGAAAGGTACAAGAAAGCAGGTTCAATGTATTTTCCAAGAATCGTATTGTAGATTTTAGATGTAAACGTCTGAAACATTTCAACTGAATCGGATACCATACAAAGCATGAAATCCGTCCCGCTATGAAGGCCAAGAGTTGTATATGTATGAACCCGCAATTTTGTGTTCGCGACACTAACTAGAGTGGCAAATTCCTTAGCTGCCTCTTCCTTTGCCACCTCATTCATCCAACGCCATTTTGGATCAATTCTGAAAAACGAATAGTTGAGGAAGGTAGGTTTAGAAGTTTTAACCTGATCCTTTTTACGTTGAACTTCCATTATAACCTACTCTAATTGTGGTCTAATGAGTATCTACTTATCTTCCAAACCTAGCCAGCCGTAACCTCTAGATTCGAGCTCGTCGGCAAGAGTTTTGTCTCCTGACTTTATGATCTTACCTTTTGCCATTACATGCACAAAATCAAGTTTTGACAAGTACCGCAAAATCCTAGCATAGTGCGTTATCACAAGTACGCCCGCACCAGTATCAATTAGCTGATTGATTGCTTCTGCAACAGCTTTTACCGCATCTATATCGAGGCCTGAATCAGGTTCATCGAGGATCGCTAAGTTTGGCTTTAGAACCAACATCTGCATGACTTCAGACCTTTTTTTCTCTCCTCCAGAAAATCCTTCATTCAAATACCTGCTTAGAAATGATTTGTCTAGGCCCACAGAATCCAAATTCTTCTTGACATATTCATGAAACTCTCTCACTGTAAGGAATACCTCACGGTTTTTCTGATCGTCGGCTAATGATTTGTTCAACGTATTATAGGCATTTCTCAAAAAGTGACTATATCCGACTCCCGGGATTTCGATAGGATACTGAAAACCAAGGAATAGACCTTTCTTCGTTCTCTCATCAGTGGAAAGATTCATGATACTTTCGCCCTTGACTAAAGCATTTCCCCCAGTTACAGTATACTTGGGATGCCCAAGTAGGACGTTTGCAAATGTGCTTTTGCCAGAACCATTTGGGCCCATAATTACATGAACCTCACCTTTATCAATTTTCAAATTTAGTCCATTCAATATTTCCTTGTTATCGATATTTGCA
>DASSCH010000200.1:0-2993 GCA_035697905.1 Nitrososphaeraceae archaeon | reverse complement strand
ATCAAAAAATGATTCGGCGTGGTAGAGATTTAGATATCAGGATAGCTGGAGCCCCTTCGAGAAAAACCGAAGTCTGCACATTCGCTCTCTGCCCTACACAAATAAGGACAATAAGATGCCCTGTAAATTTTCATCGCCTATTGCATATGAATTTCTTCCTCACTGAATCGCTTTGCATTCAACAAGATCCCGCTTGTCAGGTGCCTCATCCTTTTGTCTTCTTCCATCTAAGATATTCACTTAGGCTTGGAATGTACATAGAGTTGTCACTACCGGTCTTTCCATTATTATCTACCACTCCCCTATTGATAACAGGGTAAAATCCCATCTACTTCGCTTCAATCATGTCTAAATTGTCACCGTCCATAATAGTCAGAGAATAACAGCAAGTGAAACATCCGTCTAGTCACATAAGGAATCACAATACCGACAACGGATATGAATTTTTTTGTAACAATAAACGTATTTATAAGAAATAATCATGATCGATTTGCTGTGATAGGTCAACCAGGATTTAGACCAACCAACGTGTTAATATTAATCGGGGTTCTCATTTTGAACATCCCAACTGTTACGCATTCTCTATATGCTCAAATCGCAAATGCGGGAGATGCGCCACAGATCCCTGGTTCCCTCTTTTCAGAGGGAGAAGGTGCCCCTAACATGACAGATCCTACTCTCAAAGCAGACCTAATATACAAAGGACTAGAGTTCCCTACCAATATGGCATTGTTGGGACCAGATGATTTTCTGGTCTTGGAGAAATCAAAAGGAACCGTAAACAGGATCGTAAATGGCGCACTGTCAGCCGAGCCTTTACTTCAAGTCAACGTTGCATCTGAGGTAGAGAGAGGAATGTTAGGTATTGCTATTTCAAATGCTTCAAATCAGACAGGAATTGATTATAATAACGTTACCACTTCGCATGGACCATATGTCTTCTTATATTATACTGAGGCCGTGTCACCGCAAGATGATACACCTATTGGTAATCGGGTCTATAGATACGAATTGGTTGACAATAAACTAACAAACCCAAAACTTCTATTGGATCTCCCAGCCATACCTGGACCTCGTCACAACGGAGGTTCTATCGCTATTGGCCCAGATAACAACCTATATGTTGCAATTGGAGACGTCGACGGTCACACTACCGAAGCGGAGAACGTTCACGAAGGCGGGAGGCCAGATGGTACCGGAGGTATTCTTAGGATTACTCAAGATGGCAAACCAGTACAGGGCATCATTGGAGACCAAAGTCCAAGTAACAAGTATTTTGGTTACGGGATAAGAAACAGTTTTGGTTTCGACTTCGATCCTTTGAGTGGAAACCTTTGGGATTCCGATAATGGTCCTGGCTCCAATGATGAAATTAATCTTGTTGAACCAGGTTTTAACGGTGGGTGGTTGGAAATTCAAGGCAAGGCGCCAGCTGGCTTTGACGCCCAACAGCTAGTCAATTTTGGAGGGAAAGGGGTTTACCGAGATCCAGAATTCACTTGGGTTGATACAGTAGGGCCCACTAAGGTCTTGTTTTTTGATTCAGACAAACTTGGGGAGCAATATGAAAACGATATGCTTGTAGCAGATGTTCATTTTGGAAGGATTTACAATTTTGATTTGTACGAGAATAGAACGGGCCTAGTTCTGGATGGTCCCATTGCTGATAAAGTGGCTGAGACAGATGAAGAAGTGAATGGACTAATATTTGGTTCAGAGTTCGGCGCAATTACAGATCTCGAGGTTGGTCCAGATGGCTATTTATATGTCCTTTCCTTCGGGCAAGGCGCAATTTATAGGGTTCATCCTAATTTAGGATAAGTCAAATTGTAGGACAATATTGCCATTCCCAGTCCTAGCGTGGTCATTGAGGAGAAACAAGTTGCACACCTCCGTACTGACAAGGACTGAATTTAGAAGCTTCTTGCCTTTAACGCAGGGCCCAAGAAAAGGTTACCTCTGAACAATGGCACTATTGAACTTTTGCGCTGACAGAGTACACCTATCCAAAGGTAATCTCCTTTTATTTGATACGCGCGCGCATGGCACTGAGATACCTTCTATTTGTTAATCTAGGCAAAAGGTTGGTTCATTTCGAATTTTTTATATATATGACCTGAAGTTCTCAATAAGTGATGAACCTTTTGATCTGTGTTCGGATGTCTTTGTTGGCATCACTATCTATGCTACTCATTGCGTCGTATCAAACTCCGTCAGTTGAAGCACAATCCGTACCAGTAGGTAAATGCAACTGTATACTTGATTCTACTAGCTATGCCAGTGCACCTTCTAGTAATGTAACTGGCCTAACTATACCGAGTGTTGACTTATTAAAGAATGAGACAGTAGTGAGTGCCACGGAGGGTAGTTTGTCCTGGATAACAGATAAGGGAACGGAGCTACTCGGAGTACTTTCCGATAGTTACTTCCTTGGTAATTTTTCAAGGGGAACTGGAAGAACTGTTGCACTTAATATGTTAGATACTAAACAGAACGAGTCACTTGGAATAGAAGTAAGCGGTGGTAGTTTGCCTGATCAAATGAAGGCAGAAATTATTCAAGCATCGGTCGACAAGAATGGGACACTAGCCGAGATAAAGACTGTCGGGCCCAAGATAGCGGAAGTCCCGATTGCGTATGATGCGACACTAGAAGAGCCGACATCGGATAAGAATAGATTGAATGTAAATGTTCCTGCCCCTGGTGACTATCTTCTACTTTTAGAGCTTTCCTACAATGGTACTGGTCCAATATCTTTGCTATCATCAAAGCCTCTAAAATTGGTGTATGAAACTGTTCTGGTAGCCCAATAGTCATAATTTTAGAAAACAAACCATTCCTGAAACAGAATGGTCGAGACTTTTTTCTATGTACTGCATAATATCTTTTGAGATAATGCACCGCTGATACTGATCATCATCAACCCATCATTAACTCGGCGTGGGTTGAATTGGCAGACATTATCTGCCCGCGGAGTTCTCCGGCTGGATAAT
>DASSCH010000199.1:0-4549 GCA_035697905.1 Nitrososphaeraceae archaeon | reverse complement strand
TGATCAGAGGGAGACCAGGAAGTTAATTTCTTATCACCAAGTGCTGTTGCATTCAACGAGGTAATTATCTGACTTTCCTTTACCGACAATCCTGAAAAGTTTCTTGATAAAATTTTTGAGATCTTATCTGGGGTTCCCTTCAAATCTCTTGAAGCCCTCTCCAAGTTCTTTTTCAGACTAGTAACTAACCACATATCAAATTCTTCTAATACAAATTCTATATCCTGAACTGGGTTTCCTGTTCCAGGGCTCACTGTGCGGCCTTCTGAATCAGTGCTCCCAGCTACATCTACAACATGTACCAGAGCATCGGCTTCTCTTGCACTATCCAGGAATTGGTTTCCAAGGCCTCTGCCATTGTGAGCACCGGGAACGAGCCCTGCTATGTCTAGTATTCTGATAGGGATAAACCTGTTCCCTTCTATACACATCGAATGCAAAGGATTATCCTGAACTTGGAATTCTCTGCATACGCACTTTGTCCTTACGTATCCTACGCCAATATTCGGTTCTATCGTTGTAAAAGGAAAGTTAGCAGTTTGAACCCCTTGACTTGTAGCAGCGTTAAAAAATGTAGACTTGCCGACATTTGATTTTCCAATAATCCCTATTAGCAAATATGTCCAGATATTATGATATTATTATATATAGACATACTTTACACCCTACAAAATCCATGCAAACTATGCTTTGACCTCTTTTGTTTGTAGCTCTGGCACTAACCTTTATTAGCTACTCAGATTTTATGTAGCATTTTAGGAGAGAACCTGATTTGGCAGGAATTGTCGCAGTTTCAGATGCTGAACCTAGAAGAGCAAGAAATGTTGTTTACATTCTGGCGCACTGTATGCGAATGCTTCAACATAGAGGCAAAGCATACTGGAAAATAATGGTGGGCGACAATATTGCTGAAGGAGATGGCCCTTTGCCTTATGAAGAAAAGATTTTCAAAATAGTAAGCGAGCAAAAACTCACCGGATATGATGGGATTGGATTTCTATCTAAGCGACGGCCCGAGTCTAGTGGTTTTAAGCACAGTCAAATCGCCTTAGATGGATTCTTAGTCGATACCGAAAAACTGTATTTACACCCCCTGATACGTGGGGCTAGGGATAGCGATCCCCTGTATCAAATCTATTGCATTTTTAAGATACTTATTACTAAAAATTGTGATCCGCCGAAGGCTACCGATTTTTTAGATCGACATTTAAGAGGAAATATGCTTGTACGGGTGGACGGCAATATCTATGCTTATCGAAATAGCACGGGGTTCAAACCTCTTGTTTTAGGCAGTAACAAAAAAGAGACCTTGCACGTGATTGCGTCAGAAAATTCACTACGGATCTCGTTAATAGATCTCACATTCAGAGATGTCGCCCCGGGAGAATTATTAAAACTGGACAGAAAATCCGGCCCTCTTTCATTGACAACACAACTATCTCCCACCATGGTGGTAGACCCTTTTGAATTTATCAGGGAATCGAATGTGGCTTCTATCGTGAATGGCAAGAGTATTTATGAAATAAGGAAAAATATCGGGAGGGAGCAATCAAAGTTTCTTTCTGGGAGATTTCAGATTGAATCTGCGTTCGCTGAACCAGACTATACGAGACCTATGGGCTTGGGGTTTAGCTTGGAATATCAAAAAAATCATAAAACGTTTGAAATGGGGGAGGGTGTCATAAAGGATCGATATGACGATTCCGATCACATGATCGACTTTTCAGAGGAAGTAAGCAAGTACAAACTATTAACAACAAGTAAATCATTGAAATTTGTAGTGGAGAATTTGGTTGCAGATAAGAGCATTGGAACAATCCAGGGTACCATTCAGACTGGTGCTACAGTCAAGGAAACAATTCATTACCTGAAGAAAGCGGGTGCAAGACAGATCATTGTCGTTGTTAGCTATCCACCAACTATTGATGGCAGACAGGTTGGACTTTATACACAGCACCGAGATCTTGTCGCCAACAAGTACGTAGGGAAGGTATCATCCATCGATGAAATCAACGCACTAATAAGTCGTGAAATAGGCGCGGATAAAGTCTATTACAATTCTCCTACTTCATTAGCAAAAGCGATAGGGATAGCCGAAGTTAATTTATGGTTTCCGGAATGGATAAGATTCTTGGAGTATCAGTGATTGGTCTGGTTATCAAGACAGATATTGAAAGGATTAGAATTTCGGGTGTACCAATAGACAAAGCAGTCTTGTTCGAAGGCGTTTCATTATCAGTCGACAACGTAACGATTGATAGAGTTGAACTCAGGCAATATCTAGAAAGTTTGGATCAGAAGAAGGGAATTTATTCACTAATTACAGTTTACCTTAAATCAAGCAGAGGGGAGATGGAACTTAAGTTCGATGAAGGTTTTAAGGGGAAAAATCCTCTGCCAGAGATTTCCCTAATTCTGACGAAATACATAGGTCTTGAGTCGTTATTGAATCGCCTTGTCTTAGCGTTCAATGAAACGTAGAGGATTGAAGTTAGGTCCAATTCTAGGTCCGATAGTAATACTATAGAGGATGTCTGAAAGCCTCACTAGATGAATTGGTATTGTTATTTGATATCCTCGCGAACGGATTTTGCATAATTACGAATATCTTTGACATTTTCTACTATTCCTGCAATATCCTGAGCCCCATCAGTACTTCCGATGCTGTGCAAAAGCTGCTTTACTTCCACTACCATCGAACTAATTTCTGAAATCAAATTTTTTGACGTGTCAACCAATTCCTTGGTACCGCCCTCGCTGTTAAGAGTATCAAGTGCAAGTCTGCATGCTCTTATAGTGCTCGAGATCTCATCCATTATCCCTGAATTCTGAGTGTCACTACGGATACTATCTATTTTCGAAGAAATTTTTTCAATCGACTCCAAAGTTAGCCTAAAATTTTCAATATTCTTGACCATGGAAGGATCCTTGAAGGACTCAACTATCTCTTTAACTGTAGCTGCGATATCCTTCACTCTATTTAATGATTCATGTACTTCGGGATTTTTGAGGTCTCGAATTATTTGTATCGCATTCGAAGAAGTCTCTCGAATGTCATTTAGTTTCCCGCCCATAATTGTAATAGATTCACTTGGTTAATAAAACTAAACTAGTTCAAACTACACAAGGCGAAACGAAAGTAAGATGAAATGTTTTGTTGCAATTACATATCGCCATGCATTGATTGGTCAAGTATGCAAAAGTACAGTCTATCGATGATCGGAAATATCAATTCGTGAACAAGTCACAACACGTGTTGTTGAGAGATCCGCCAGATATTAGCCATTATCCGTCAAGCGTTTATACCAGTACCATGATATCAAACCTTTATTCGTTAGAATCAGCAGAAGAAAACATTTACACTAATCTAAAAAAAAAGAATACCATAATACTCAGTCGCGCCCCTTTTAGCCTAGATGATGGCGTACGACAATTGATGAAGCATAGGAATAGATTAGAAATCATTGCACTAATCCTCCAGAACTCGTCGGATGAAAGCGGTGCATCACAAAAAAAGATAATGTACAGGTCATATTTGTCATATCACCATCTTAAAGACTATCTAACCCTTTTGTTGGTAAATGGTTTGATCGAGTTTTTAGATAATCAGAGAAAATACAAGATAACAGCTAAGGGGAAGAAATTTTTGCAAATTTATAATGGGCTTAATGAAGTGGTAGAAATAACAAATACGATAACTTCTAGATGAAGTACGGGGGCATCCTTTATCTCATTCTATACTCATAGCTTTGTTATTCCTCTATATGCCCTCTTTTTCCAATCAAGTTTGACGGTGAGAAGACTCTTTCTACATCTTCAGCCTTCATTAGACCTTCTTCTATTACTAGGTCCTTCACATTTCTGTTTGTTTCCAACGCTTTCTTGTAAATTTCGGACGCCTTTACATAGCCTATGTAGGGATTCAGAATAGTCACGAGTACAGGGCTTCTATATACAGACTTAGAAAGGCGATCTACATTTGGTTGAATGCCTTCGATAAAATTGGCTGTAAATACTGGTAGAAAGTTCCTAAGCATATCCATAGAATCTAAAACCCATTTCAACATACCTGGAAGCATGACATTCAACTCAAACTGACCTGCTTGTGAAGCCATCGTTACAGCCAAATCATTTCCAATAATGTTAAAGCAAATCATATTAAGACATTCAGCCAAGGATGGATTAATCTTACCTGGCATAATTGAAGAACCTGCATGCACTGCAGGGATGACTATTTCAGCGAATCCAGCGGTAGGTCCAGACGCCATAAGCCTGACATCATTCGCTAGTTTGATTAATTCTACCGCGAGGTTTCTGATTGTCGAAGAATAAGACGTGACATCCAATCGACTCTGAAGTGCAAAGTAAAGGTTTTCAGATGATTTCATGTTTAGCCCTGATATGTCTCTAAGATGGCGAATTGATAATTCTTGGTATCCGGCTGGTGAATTAGCCCCACTACCCACGGCCGTACCTCCTAAGGCAACAGCATACAGGTTCTCTGATGCCTGCACTATTTTCTGTCTTGCTGTTTCAATTGAAGAATAAT
>DASSCH010000198.1:0-2713 GCA_035697905.1 Nitrososphaeraceae archaeon | reverse complement strand
GTCGCCCTTAAACGAGTTAACCTTCACATATCCTGTCATTTCCACATTTTTCCAGTCATTTGATGATTGCATGTATTCTTTGGCTGCCAGTGCTTTTTGGTCATATGTTGTAATTAATTCTGGATGATAACCCGATGAAGTAAATACACCATACCTCACCTGCGTACTTGTTATCCTCCAGCTACCGTCGTTGTTCTTAGTCATTGAGGGAAGTACTGTTCTGCTGTCAGCTGTTGGGTTATTCATATCCATATACCATTCCTCTCCATCAGTTTTGGTCGGATATATTTTTGCTATTCCAAATGGGTCTACGGTTCCACTACCACCGCCTCCTCCTCCTGATTGTTGACAGTCTGAATCTGCTATATCTATCAGACCATCACCATCATCGTCTATGCTATTGTCGCAGATTTCTCTAGGGATACTTCCATAAACATCCAGTTCACTGATGCTAGCATAGTTGTTGTCTTCACTATTCCCGATGACTGTAATCCTTAGAAACCGGGCCTTGGTATCTGGTGGAACATTGTATCTTTCAAATGATTTCGTAGTGCCACTGCTATCGTCAGTGAAAACGTCTTCATAGTTGTCTCCATCATTCGAGGTTGATATTGTAAATGTGTTTACTCTAAGATTTCCACGATACCAGGAAATATCCACATGACAAACATTCTGAGAACCGCCCAAATCAACTTCAATCCAGGATGGTAGCCCGATATTTGACCATCTAGTATTAAACTTATTATCTATGGCATTAGAAGCAGGGTAACGACCTTCGCTTCCACTTGCCTCTGCTTTGCTTAGGGAAAGATTTTCACAGTTAGCCGAACTTTGCGCATCCGTTTGTTTATGAAAACCTATCAATGTCATTGCTGACAGGAATATCATTGATATCAGAAAAAAGGAAGAAACTAGTTTCGTAGTATTGCTTGTGCGGATATTTTTAGAACCCCCACCTGGCATAGGTTGTAATCCAAACATAAAATCTGGATTACTATTTACGTGAATCCATAGTTTGTATCTATAGTAAGATTAGTATCTATTTCTAATGATGAGGTCTGTTCATTTTTAACTTGAAGTTTCTATAGAAACTATTGCTATCCAACCTGCCCGCTTGATGCAGGGAAAAGCTTGAACTCCGTGTTTACAATCTAAGGTATTACTACTATTCTCAGTTTTCATGGATAGGAATAGCATCGTTTTTGATAAATTGATAGTAAATCAATTCTAAACTACAGAATAAAAGACACATCGTTCAAGCTTACTAATTCTGTTGCCAATCACTAACCACGATATCGATTACCCCATTGCTGGTTACTATTCCATTTCTTACAACACCAATATATCCCGAATGATAATCTCCAAGATTGGGCACATCATTGTCCCCATCTCCATCAATGTCACGTGATATCTCTATGGCTACATCTTCTTCATTGTAATTAGCCGGTAAGGATAGCCCTGTATGTTGTGCTCCAATCTCTCCAAGTGCACGATGTCCATGTACTGTATAGTAATCTTCCTCTAACACGTCGTCTTGAAGACTAAATTTGTTGTGAAACTGTTCTGTTATGCTTTGTATAGAATTTTCAAAGTAATCTTCGGACAGTTCAACAGGATTAATGGCAGCCCCCATTAGGTGCGCAGAAGCAATCTTATAACCTCTCTCGGTCCACATTTCGTTATTATAAAGACTAGCTAAAGTGTTTAGAACAACGCGAGCTCCTAGCGAGTGACCAATAATTCTAATGTCGGCATGCTCGCAAGCCATTTTATAATCAACAATAAATTCTGCCAATTTACGTCCGTTTTCACTTGCTGCATTTACCGCGTTATTCCAAAAAAGGTTAGAGTCCCAAGTGAAACCAATAATAGGCTGTGTGTAACCCAAACTAAGGAGTGATTTCTTTACTGTGTTAAATCTATCAATAGCTTGTTCTTCATTGAGACCCCATCCATGTACGTGAATGACGATTTCTCTTTCTTGTGCACAGCCAGGAATACCTGAAGCAACATAGTCAGTGGGAGTATGCCACCAGTTAAGAATTCCATAGGGCCAGAAGTGGTTACGAGTAGAGACTACGGGAGTTGTTCTATGACTAGCTTCTGCAGAATTTACAAACAGGAAGGGTGACAAAGATAGTGTGATTATTATGAATACAAAAAGTGAAAATATCGCGTCTCTGACTAATGTCCTTAAGAGTTTATTACTTTCAAATGCCAAATGATTACCTCCTTTAGGATAAGGATACATGCAGCAGGTATTTACTTTGATACAAAGTATCTATTATTTATTAAAACCATTGTTTAGTTCTCCCTTTCACCTTCTGAAACTGAAAATTATGTTAGAAATGATTCACACATCTTTGGGTTCTAGATAATTAAGTTGATTTAGGACCCACCTATTCCATCTCTACTATGCACATCTCACAGATGTTTTGGCCAGACCGTATGTGCGGCGCCGCATTATCAGACAACTCGTATTGTCTCTCACAGTAAGCACACCTAAAACTCATCATTTCTTCTTCTCCGGACTCCCGTGTGGCTTTTAACTTTCATACTTATAAGGTTCTATCAGTAAAAAAAAGTGTTGCTTAGCAAAACCGAGTTGAAATGGCTACGAGGGGAAATTAAAGTTTCACGACTTTTCGAGTACCAAATAAGAAGCAGGATAAAAAAGAAAGTCCAGACCTTGATTGACCTGGAGCTCCCATTG
>DASSCH010000197.1:0-2889 GCA_035697905.1 Nitrososphaeraceae archaeon | reverse complement strand
ATACCTTTCCCGTACTCGAATGGTTACTTAAGTATGATAGAATTCAGAGATGAATTCAACTAAACATTTTCACATCATCTTTCCACGCCTATTACGTTCCGGTCTTTGAGACGTGAACGAGGGTAAAATTACCTGCGCGTTCTTGTTTTTCAATTCAGAGTACTAGCTTCGTTCGTCGACGAATTGAATACTTCCAGAGGGTCACATTATTCTGCTACTAAACGGGTTCAACAACATAGAGATAATTTTCTTTTATTATCAATATTGACAAGGATACAATTAGGCGTCTATGAGATTAAGGCGACCAGAGTGGGCCAGTGACATTAGGTTAACTATGCCCCTCCAATGCTGTTTTTGGGAAGCATACTGTCCTTACTCCAACGCAAGTTCAGAATTTAAATGACATCCCCTCTGTCGATGAAATTGTGAATAATGTTCAATGTGCAGTCTATCGACAAAGTTATGGTCACGCTATTGAAACGTGACCATCGTAACTCTGCCGGGGTTTGGAGTTATTTCAGTCGTTAAATTTGATATCCTTGTCCCTCTTAAGAGGATTTGTGACTCCTGATTCCCCAATTATGATATTAATCTTCTTATATCATTGGGTGTCGCATTCAACTGAATCCCATGGATCAATTGTCTCCTTGCTCTTGCCTCCTTAATCTTCTCAAACTTAAGTATTTTGACCTAAAGAACATCGGAGTTCCTTATTTCTTGAGAGTAATAGGGTTCACAAATGAAGGCCGGCCTGGACTCTCCAATTGTAATCTCGTAAATTCTAACCAGGCAGAAGCTCCTGTTAATCAAATCGGGGGGCTTAGGAATGGGAGGGCTGGGTCACTTAAATTCCATAATCCATGCTAGCTCATTACCATTTTCCTAAATTACCTTCTAATAATCCTGAACCAGTATGTATTCTATCAATATGCTTTGATAAATCTTGCTTGTTTTCAAATTTAGATTGACAGTACGGACATGAAAATTCTTCTTTTCCCATATTGATTATATATTCTCAGCATACCCACTTAAGCCTATCCTTCACCTCTTTTTATGTAAAAAGTAAATTTGGTTAAGGAAGAAAAAATGCTAGATACGTACCAATGTTTAGAAATAATAGACCATTATGAGTAGACTTAATCAATCAAGGACTAGATCTTATCAATGTATATGAATCCATTTGAAATGGTTGGATATGTTGCATTAGGTTTCGTACCTACGTTAGTGGCAATGAAGATAGGTTGGGATCTGGCTAGAAAAAAATACTGTTTTCATATCTCAAGAGGGGGGATGAAACATACGCGACTGCTGAGCCAACTGCATTGACTGCAAGAAATTGAACTCGGCCCACACAACTTCTAGATTTAATTAATCATCCAGAGGCTTATTCCGATCCCACAAAGGTATTAAGAATATAAGAAGATATGATTGTGCCAAGTTAGAGGTCGCTAAATCAATCTTCGGTTTACTCGGAGTCAGATGGCTTGTAAGGTAGGCCTTATTAATATCTCATTAACATTAACATTTGGGGGAGCCTGTACCGCGTACAGTATTGCATCTGCTATATCATGCGCTTGTAAGGATTCCATTTTTTTTGATGCCTCAATAAAGCGTGTCATAGACTCGTCAGTTATTGTTTCGAGGAGCTCCGTCGATACCGTTCCAGGCTCAATACATGTTACCCTAATCTTAGACCTTGGACTGAATTCAATTCTTAACCCTTCGCTGAAAGCGGTTATTGCGTGTTTGGTCGCGCAATACACAGTCCCGCCTGCGAAGACCACTCTTCCAGCTACAGAAGACATGTTTACTATGTGTCCTGATTCCTTTTGTAGCATATGTGGTATTACTGCCGATGTGCAGTAAATGACGCCCTTTAGATTTACATCTATCATTCGTTCCCATTCATCAAACTTGTTATTTTTGAAAAAGCTTAATGGCATCAAGCCAGCATTGTTCACTAAAATATCAACAGCGCCCCATTTCTTGATGGCAGCGTCGACAAAGGAATTGCAACTTGCCTTGTCGGTAACGTCAAGAGAGTGAACTAGGATTTCAGTCCCTCCAGATTTGCTAATATCATTCTCTAGATCCTTCAACCTTTCCAACCGCCTGGCACCGACTGCGACATTTGCACCGGCCCTTGCTAATGCAACAGAAGTAGCGTAGCCTATCCCACTGCTCGCACCAGTAACCAGCGCTATCTTATTTTTCAACATCTAGTTGGCACTTTGTAGTTCTAAATGCTAGGATACATCTAAATAAATATTGGGATTCTGATCTTATAGCGTGAGATCATAACATGGGTCCAAGTTATTGCGATGACAGATTGCAATAGAGACATATGCCACCAGAATGTGCCCATCTATATCTGGAAGGTCTAACTTTCTTTGCTCGAGTTCTATTTCGATCTTAGTCTTGTATCGCTCAGGCCGCATTCTTTGCATTTATAGATTAATGCCTTTTCCAATTCACTTTTCAAAACCATCTCCCCACCGCAGCAAGCGCACCTCACGTCAACTCGACCTAAGTATAATCACACCTTATTCTTTTTTAGCTTTTAGTTTTTCTCATATATTAGGACGTAGTCTTATCCCCTGCGGATGACCAGTCGCCACCAAAATTCCCAATAGAAACACCGTAACCTAGCATGCCTTTCTCAGATATTCTAGTAGCAAATTTGTATTAAGCCGAAATGCGGAACATGACTCAAACAATGGGACGTAAGTTTACTCTATCCCTCTTTTAATGAATTGATCGTTTAGTAATCTTTTCATGCTCTAGCATCATTATAGAACTGGTCAAGCTTCTGGGGTTTGTATGTAGCGGTGACGCTTTATGGTGGTGTGGTAGTAATGGAGTTAGGGTCTCATTCCTAAAATTAAGAGT
>DASSCH010000196.1:0-3107 GCA_035697905.1 Nitrososphaeraceae archaeon | reverse complement strand
TACAATCACACCGCGCTTTAGAACCTACTTTGAGTATAATTGGTAATGTTTCTTCAGACACTAGCATTCTAATACTCAATGGAGAAAATGACACACAGACTCCAGTACAGGGAGTATTTCTTCTACAGCAAAGACTAACTGAACTAAATCATCCTGACCATACCCTGATAACATATCCAAACCTTGGTCATGCATTCTATCCTTCATCTCAATGGTTGACTGCCTTAGGACCTATACCAGAATATGTCCTAGCGGACCTTTATTCATGGCTTGAAGCTCGCTCAGGGTTTACAAGTGCAACTGAATTTGCCCGACAATAACCTAAAACGAGCCAAACCAATGCCGTATTTTACTAGATTGACAAGAATGAATTGTGTGAGATTTGAACCCGCGACCTCAGCTTGGAAGCTTTCTAAAGCCTATCCAAATAGCAGTTATCGACAGAGAACTGTAAAGAGAAGTGAATCGAAAATAAGAGAATGAAGTAAAGGAAGAGAGGATATATCGTGTGATAAGAAGTGATCTCTATTTTGTGCAAGAAATCTAATTGACGGTAAAAGATTCACAATGATCTTACCAAGAGTAGTCAGAGTGAAGAACCCCTCAGAATCTTTCTCTATGAGCTTTGCATTACGAAGACGCATCAAGTGTTTGGAAGCTTCCTGAGATGTAGCTGACAGCTTGGCAGTAAGCTGGCTTGACCTGTGCTTTTCGACTCCTATCTCGGAAAACAATGTAAGTCTATCCCTACTAGCAAGAATGAAGAGAAGCTCTTCCAGATGTTGCAATTCTTAGTTGTCATCAACGTTTCTGTTGATATTCAATGGTCTCGTTGCTCAGACTTAATATAACTAGGTTATGTATGCGGATGCATGGAAAAACAAACAGGACATCTTCTGGTTCTTGCTCTGGTACTACTACTTGCAGTCTTAGGTTTTGGTGCTACAATACAAGCAGTTGCTAATGCAACAAACACGATCAGAAATGTTGTTGACTTTAACTCACCTTTTAATAGTACATACGAACTTGGAAATCCATTCTTCGTAGAATATGACAATACTACTAGCCTACAACCACCACCAAATCCTAACTATGATTTCAATGCTGTTTTCTCTGGATATGGTATAATCAACGGCACGAGGTACACTGATACTGGAGTATCCAGCTATGACGTTCGTGATAATGGTACTCTAGTCTATCAAAATGGAACTATAGCCATCACAACAGAAGAAGGGGAAAAAGGTATATTGATTTTTGAATCTCTTGGACAGAGAGATCCCACAACTACCATAGTATTTGACCACGGTGCTATGTTCTTTAGTACTAATTCCACTACAGGAGAGCTAGCTTCTCTAAACAATACTGTCTATGTATACAAAGATAAGATAGATGAAAGGAGAGGAAATCTTACTACAATTGCATGGCAATGGAACGGCGGTAATACAACTAAGATGGCGATAGGTAACGTAACTAATACACCTAATGCCAGCGCCACTACAAGTGCTAGTAGTGGTGATAATACAAGAGATAGCAGCGTTTCCATAGTCCCCGATGCTTCAAACCTGACTACAAATGCATTCTCACCAAATCCAATTCAAGTTAGCGTTGGAACCACAGTACTATGGGCAAATAATGATGCAGAAGTACACACAGTCAATGCTGGCGAAAATGCGGCGCCTACTGGGCTGTTTGACTTTTATATCCCCCCAGGAGGAACATCTGAATATACCTTTACTGAATCAGGCGAGTATCCATACTTCTGTATACTCCATCCAAACATGGTCGGAACAGTGGTAGTATTAGCGGGTGAAACCAATAGATAGAGTACAGTCGTTCACAATACCACAGCTAGCGCACTGTTCTTTTAGCTATGCAGCCTCTACTATTGTTCATTCTTTGATACACGCAATATTGACCAGCTCCCGTCTGATTCATCATCATTGGCACTGGTGGACTCTGCAGAAGTAGGTATTCCTCTGCGATTCTGCCTGCCTCCCAATGAGCAACGGTGACCATTGTTAGATTTCCAGGTAGGGCGCCAGTCACAGCTGTCCAGTCGCCTGCAGCAATTTTAATGGGATGAGTCAATACTCTACTCTCTGGTTGAGCAGATACTGCTCCCATTGCCCACTGTAGATGTTGGTCAATATCCTTGTTGTATTGCCAGTAAAGTCTACTACCAACACATCGGGGCTATGTAACTCTTCAAAGAGTGTCCAATTTCGATTGTTCCATGCTTCGAAATCAAGTCTATCAAAGCGGTCAAGATTAGCTTGTTCTTCGGGAGTTTGTGCCACTACTATTTCAGTTTGGTTAGATGACGATGATGAGGCTGTTGATGATGCTTGCTCTTGAGCCATAGCTGCAAAGTTGTTATTATTAAGGTCAAATTCAGTCAGGGCATTGACTCGTACAGCAGGTCTTCTTGGCATGATGTCATATTATTGTGACGGACATCTGCGTGATAATTCAAATCCAAATTGTCTACTAGCTTGCCACATTTCTGACATCGCCTAATTATCAATGTCCTGTATCCTCCAAAAATTTCGTGGATTATCTTAATCGTGCTTTCATTTATCACGTCTTTTTTATACCTTTCACCTGATTAGAATGCTATTTAGTATTATGCACTAAAATTTCTGGATGGATTATTCAAATTCTAAATGATTTATGAAAGACTCATGCCATTATCAGGATAATTATAATGCATTCTCCCACGTGCCTTCATAGTCATTATGTAATATTATCGGTTACCTTGATTTACTAGGCTTTTTGTCCGACTATTACTAAAACCGACCTCAATCTAATACCGTATTTGTACAACAGGAAAAAGTGAACCGGGTGGGATTTGAACCCACGACCTTAGCCAAAATGTTTTATTTTGTCGTTCAACCAGATTTTGTATGAATAAGAGCAATTCAAATCCCACTCCCTCCATCTTTTTTCTTTTTACATGTTACATAACCTGCCCATTCAAGCGAAGTTTTGGGATTTCATTGAGACAATAAATGATGAATAGAGGCAATAGAACAATCCATTGACCGCACATAATAAGGCGTCTTACCTAAGTAATCTTAGATAAATGCAGAATAAAACACCTCATGTAA
>DASSCH010000195.1:0-16789 GCA_035697905.1 Nitrososphaeraceae archaeon | reverse complement strand
AAGCCGTGTTCCTTATTGGTGGATGCTTGGGATTGCAATTCGTCCAATGCTGCGACTGGGATGATGATAGTAGAATAATCAGAATTCTTACTTCTTTCAAGTATTCTAGTAAATTCTCCGTCGATTATTGCACTAGTATCTAGTAATACCTTCATAGTAAGAAATTCAATCCTTCGTGAAATAGATAAACCACGATGTATTATTATTACGTTCGGTAGTAATAGATAGAAAGAACTAAGGTCCGAACCATGCGAAAGACTCTTTAAAAAGTTAATCGGTTTTAGCGATAATGAAGTTTAAAGGCAAGGTAGCGCTGATTACAGGTGCTGCTGGGGGGGTCGGGAAAGCGACCGTCAAAAGACTTGCGTCAGAAGGGTGCAAAGTAGTACTGGTTGGAAGAAATAAGAAAAGCCTCGATAAAGTTGCTGAAGTGATTCAGGAGAAGAAAAACGTCCTTGCTATAAAGGCAGACCTTACGAGAGAAGCTGAAGTGATTAGCGCTGCAGAGCAAACAGTATCTAAATTTGAAACAATCGACATTTTGGTAAATAATGCTGGGATAATTAGTGATCCAACTCCATTTCATCTAATGACTGAGGAAGAATGGAACTTGCTTGTTAATACGAATCTATTCGGAACTTTTAGAATGACAAAGGCTGTACTTCCATTCATGCTCAAGAATAAAAGTGGTAGTATTGTCAACATATCCTCCTTGTTAGGGATAAGAGCGATTCCCAACGTTCCTCTGTCTATATATGGCGTGACGAAGGCAGGCATAATCATGCTAACCAAAAGTATTGCAGTTGAATATGGACCATTTGGAATCAGATGCAACTGTGTTGTTCCATCCACTATACAAAGTCCAATTATAGACCCTTACTTGCAGGATGAGAATGCCAGAAAATTGCTTGAAACCTCGTTCCCACTGAGGAAGATAGGAACCCCTGAAGACATATCAGGGACTGTTTCATATTTGTGCTCTTCAGACGCAAAATGGGTAACCGGTAGTATTATCACCGTTGACGGAGGGATTTCTGCAAAACAGTAATACCTGATGTTTGTTATCATAGAGAAATTGTCAGAACTTCATTCGCCAAAGGGCATCTAATCGATCATGTTTAGCTTGTTCCCATATTCGCTAGTAATAGCTTCTTTTTCCATTTTCGTACTTTTGGGATAATAGTCCCCCTTATCAGCTTGTGAAGATTTAGTATATCAGGGTCGAAGGAGAGCAAAAGCACGTAGTATAAGGTACTGTCTACATCCGCGATAGGAATTGTTGCTCTTGCCAGACGTTCGTATCGGGAACTCGCGTAGTGGATTCGTCCGAGATGATATTCCCAACGTAACCTAGTGTACTGTCTCGTTGCTGCCGTAATGGCATACTGTGCTCTTTCCTCATCCGAAAGCAATGGTTTTAGATTTTGACGTTGTGAGACGGCGAGCAGCTTGCCCTCTTTGTCCGATATGCCAGCGAACCGTATGGAATCATCTAGTGAAATCATTTCATCACATACTTTTTGAAATAAGTTAGCTCTAGGTTTCATCCTAAGAGAAAGCAGTTTTGCGCGTAATTTGAATTTATCAAATTGGGTACATCAATTGATTTAGGAAGCTAACACTACCGTTTATTAGTATAACAATTGTCATGATTTAGCATTCAATTGCATAACACAACGCGAATCATTCCTGAAAATCAGCCATCAATTGGAATAATCGGAGGCGGTCAGTTAGGGAAAATGATTGCGCAGGAAGCCAAACGTATGTCACTCAAAGTGCATATTTTGGATCCAGATCCAGAATGTCCTGCCTCTTCGTTTGCAGATGAGCTGCTCGTCGCCGATTTTAGGAACCAAACCGCAATAAGAAGACTCTCGGAGCTTGTTGATGTACTGACGTACGAAATAGAATTGGCAGACTCGGACGTTCTTATCGATCTTAGTCGTGCAAGGAAGGCTATCCATCCCGCTCCTGAGACTCTCAAAATAATTCAAAACAAATATAGACAAAAGGTCTTTTTGCAGGAGAACAATTTGCCTGTCCCTAATTTTGCTCTAGTAGAAGATGTTGCCAGTGGTACAGATACTATCTCAGGGCGATTCCCGTTAGTATTGAAGGCATGCGAGAATTCGTACGACGGACGAGGGAATAGGCTAATTTACAGTGAGGAAGATATCGCAAACGCGGCAAGCCAGAAGGGTTCTGGAATGTGGATGGTGGAGGAAATCATACATTTCAGGAAGGAACTATCCGTCATTGTAGCCAGAAATGAATCTGGCCAGGTCTCCTCCTTTCCTGTAGCTGAGAATAAACATTCTGAGGGCATTCTGGATACAACTTTGGTCCCTGCAAGAATATCCAAGCAAAGAGAAGGGGTGGCTCGAGATATAGCAGAGAAGACAGTAGGTGTCTTAAAGGGTTCTGGTATATTTTGTGTTGAAATGTTCCTAACTGCAAATGGTGAGATCCTGATTAATGAAATTGCCCCGAGACCTCACAATTCTGGGCACTATAGTATTGAAGGCTGCTCTATTTCGCAATTTGAACAGCATATTAGAGCTATTTTGAACCTGCCGCTTCTAAAACCTAGACTTAGGTCACCAACGGTGATGGTCAATATATTAGGACCTAGAGAATTTGAAGGGGAGTATTATTTGGATGGCTTGAACGAGCTTCTCAGTATAGATGGACTGAAATTGCATCTGTATGGCAAACGCATTTCAAAACCTAGGAGAAAGCTAGGGCATGTAACGATAACAGCAGCCTCAATCTCGGAGGCAATCGACAAATCGAGAAAAGCAAAGAGTAATTTAAGAATCGTGAACAAGAATTGATGTCGCTATGAATCGCACACTTGTCGGAATCATAATGGGGAGTGATTCAGATCTTCCTGTAATGAAGAGTGCCTCTGACGTTCTACTTCAGTTTGAAGTAGAGCATGAGATAAGAATCGTTTCTGCCCATCGAACTGTTCATGAGATGATATCATATGGAGAAAGTGCTAAAAAGCGAGGCTTAGAGGTCGTAATAGCCGGAGCAGGTGGTGCCGCTCACCTCCCTGGTATGATTGCTTCACTGACGCTATTACCGGTCATAGGTGTTCCCATTAAAACCTCTAGCCTTGAGGGAGTTGATTCTCTTCTATCAATAGCTCAAATGCCTTCGGGGATCCCTGTCGCTACGGTCGCTATAAATGGGTCAGCCAATGCTGCAATACTCGCTTGTCAGATACTCGCTATCAAGCATCAGAAGATACTTTCTAAATTAAAACGGTATCGCTCTGACATGAGAAATAAGGTGATCGCTACCGCAGAGAAAGTTCAAGCGGAATTTGATTCAAAGATCTCTTAACTTCTTCCCTTCAGCACTGCACGTGACTTGAACAATGGCTTGACTCCCAAAGATGAATAATCACCGGTAGTACATGTAAAGCACAATTCCCGCTCGGGTAAACTAATAGCCTTTGCAAGTGTAGATGTGTTATTGTAGGCGACGAAATCTGCCCCCAAAGTTCTTGCAACTTTATGTGCGATATCCGTAGTACTGACCGTGTCTTCTTGTACTTGTTGGTATGCCAAGAGTTCTTCCTGGGAGGGAAAATCAATACCTGCATAGCATGGGTAACGGACTGGTGGATAGGTGACTATCATACTAATCTTATTGGCCCCATATTCTCTAAGCATTTTAATTATTGAGGCAGAACTTATTCCCCTAACTATGCTATCATCAACGACGACGATATTTTTCCCTCGTATTACGTCTGCTAGCGGAATGATCCCTTTATTTATTTCCACTCGTGTCTCGTGAAAAGGCTCGATAAAACTTCGCATCGAACCCTTCTTGCTATATCTGTTCTTCATTAACCCTTCCTCAAACGGAAGGCCAGCTTCGAGCGCATAACCAAGGGCTGCTGGACGGGCTGAGTCTGGGACTGGTATCACAAGGTCTGCATCTGGGATTCTGAATTCTCTTGCTAAGAATTCACCGATACGTTTACGAGCTGCGTAGACGTTAACACCTTCCATAACACTAGTGGGATGCGCAAAGTAAGTGTATTCAAATGCACAATGCGCATGTGGATTTTCCTTCGCGAAATATTCTGATCTTAGTCCAGAATCGTCGATCTGAAGTATCTCGCCCGGCTGGACGTCTCTAAGCAAATAGGCTCCCACGGCAGAAAGTGCACAAGATTCTGATGCCACAATGTAGGTGTTCGATGGCTTGTGTATTCCGACAACAAGGGGCCTAAATCCCTTAGGGTCTCTAGCCGCATAGACCGACCCGTCACCAGTTAAAAATGTAAAACAGAACGAACCAATCATTTCCTGCTTTAAGATAGTAAGTGCCTCGGTTATGCCCTTCTTTTCGGCTAGATGACCTGCCAAATGTTGAGCTGCAACCAAAGTGTCAGTCATCGACTGAGGAGTAAAGGAGCAACCACCTACCATTGATGTCAACTGGTCAACATTTGCAATTGTCCCATTGTGAGCAATACACAGTTCTTTTACCTTAATTGGCTGAGCATTATTCAATGTACTCTTACCGGTAGTAGAATAGCGGACATGACCTATTGCTGCATGGGACTCGTATTTCCTCATAATCATGGCGAATTCACTCGCTGAAGACGATACCAATCCAATTCTTTTTAGCGGAACTTTCTGAGGAACGGCCACACCCCAGGCTTCTTGGCCCCTGTGTTGGAGCGCTCGTAGGCAATCAATTACGAAAGGTATCACATTAATTCTATTCATAGAAAAGATACCTACTACACCACAGTTTTCGTGAATCAATTCCAACCCCTCATCAAATACAATCTATCTATCCCCACTATAATGCCTTCCAATAATGGTAGTTCCGAACTTTAAATAACATGTCATATCTGAGAACATTTTGGCATTATGTACTGACATCGTTCAACATGCTTTCAAGAGAAGTGTTATAAGCAAGCTTTAATTTATTCAACTCCAATTTAGCAAGGATCTGGTGTCCACTTCGATATTGGACAATGTCATTCGAGGACGAATCAACTGCATACCCTATCCTATTGCAATGGACTCGGTTCCTGCTATCACTTAGAATTTCAACCAACTTTTCTGGCCTTTCAGTTGCAACCACATATCGTGAATTGGATTCCGAAAACATAAGGCTGTCAATTCTATTACAAGTATTTGATGTCAACGAAATGTCTATATCAAAACCCGTATCTCCATTGATCGCCATCTCAGCCAGAGCTATTGCAATGCCACCCCTAGAGCAATCATGAACCGACTTTACAACACCACTTGATATAAGATTAGAAACGGCCAAAGCGTTCCTCTTATCCTCAACCAAATCGAGCTTGGGTATCCTTCCGCTCTCGCTCCTGTGATATGATAGATAATATTCTGATCCACCCAACTCATCCCTAGTGCGACCAATTAAGAATATACTGCATCGTGGGTCCAGTCGAGCTCTGCCTACTTTCTCCAGATTGTGACCCAACCCTATCACGCCTATGACTGGAGATGGTTTTATAGGTAAACCATTTTTCTCGTTATAAAAACTCACTTTTCCCCCTATTACGGGTAGTGTAAAGAAATCACAATAGTCTTTAATTGCTGCCACTGCCTGTTGAAACGTCCAAAAGACTTCGGGATTTTCCGGGCTTCCGAATTGCAGATGGTCGATTAGCCCGATAGGAGATGCGCCAGAACAGATCACATTACGAACAGCTTCAGAAATACATCCAAGTGTCCCTTGGTATGGGTCGAAATAACATCGTCTGCTGTTACCATCCATAGACATTGCAACATACTTTCCGTCACCTAACCTCAGAATTGAAGAGTCACCTTCTCCTGGTTTTAGCACAGTCCTTAATCCAACCTCAGAATCGTATTGTTCATAAATCCAGGAACGGTTGCAAATGTTAGGCCTGCGAAGTAAATCTAGCAAGATTGGACCAAAGGTCTTTGGTGAATCTATTCTAGTAGCACGCTTCCTTTTCAAGTATGGTGGACGTGTCGATTTTCTATTCAAAAGCGGTGCACAAGTCACAATATGTGCTGGAATGTCCGCTATCACTTCCGAATTATACCTTATCTTGATCTTATGACCCGGACAAACTTTTCCAATAATGGAACAGCCTATCTCGTACTTGGCAAATATCTTTGCTACTGATTCTCTATTTTCCTTACCTACTATTAAGAGCATTCTCTCTTGAGATTCGGAGATCAGAATTTCTGTCGGACTCATTCCTTTTTCTCTGAGTCTAACACAAGAAAGGTCGATATCAAGGCCCTTTCCCAGATTGTGCGAAGTTTCTGACAAGCAACATGCGAGACCTCCTCCGCCTAAATCTTTCATTGCCTTGATACATCTATTCTTAGATGCCTCCAAAATTGCCTCAATGAGTATCTTTTTAAGAAAAGGATCAGGTATCTGGACTGCTGATCTGTTTTCGTGAACTAACCCGGCAGATGCGAATGCTGCTCCGTGAATTCCGTCTCTACCAGTGGACCCACCTACAAGAAAAATCAAGTCCTCGATGTTCGCAAGATTCGCAATTATTTCATTTGCCGCACCTAGGCCTATACACACCACATCAACCAAACAATAATTATTCAAGGAGTTATCAAACTCTAGTTCTCCGCCTATTGTAGGAACTCCTATACAGTTTCCGTAATCTGAAATACCTCTTACTACATTTCGGAGAAGCCAACGTGTATGTTGATTTACCTTGGGGTCGTAACCATTAATGTCACCGAAATGAAGTCCATTCAATAGAGCAATTGGTCTGGTCCCCACCGACAATATGTCTCGAACTACGCCGCCAACTCCTGTCGCTGCACCTCCATACGGTTCAATAGCCGAAGGATGGTTATGACTTTCAATGCGAACTGTTAGAATAAGGTCATCACCTATTTCAACCAGCCCTGCATCGAAGCCGCTGTCCATTCCAATTCGGGTTCCTGATTTGGGCAGCCGTGAAACATACTTCTTTGACGATTTATAGGAACAATGCTCAGACCATTCAGCGGCTACCATTTGCAATTCAGTTTCAGTTGGATGTCGATTCAATGATTTTTTCAAGTGTGAAAATTCAGCCGTTGTCAGTGCGCTCAATTCTTAAATCACAAACCTTTACGTCGTGTAAGTATCACCTAAGTAGTGCACCAGCGATTGGAAAATTATTGAACCATCAATGCTATTAGCCACCGGTGACAATATCCGTTCGGAAGCTCTCTCGGGATGAGGCATCATCCCTACTACATTTCGTTCCGAATTGCATATTGATGCAATCGACTCAATTGATCCGTTTGGATTTTCATTCAAAAAGGTCAGCACTATTTGTTCCTTTTGTCTTAACTCCTTTATAGTTGGGGCATCTGCGACATACCGGCCCTCACCATGAGCAATGGGCATCCTTATCTTTTGGTTTTTTCGGAACAATTTTGTAAATGGAGTAGTGGCATTCTTAACTTTAGCATCAACCCATCTACATACAAAGCTCAACCGTTCATTTCTCACCAAAGCTCCAGGAAGTAAACCCGATTCAATCAATATCTGGAATCCATTGCAGATGCCTAATATTGGCACGCCATCCTTAGCCATCCTCTTCACGTCATTTATGACAGGACTGTGAGCTGCAATTATTCCAGCTCTTAATCTGTCTCCATAAGAGAATCCCCCAGGAAGTACTAGCCCTGAAAAACCATTCAAGGTTTGCCTGTTGTGCCAAATGTATTCAGTTTCTATACGCATTACTTTAGATAAAACGTGGAATACATCTCGATCACAATTTGTGCCAGGAAACACAATGACCCCGATTTTTTTCATCGTCGAGTTTGTAATTGGCTATCTCGTTACAGGTATTTAATGTGTACTCTTTCTCACTATTGCTTTAGGGTTTATGGCAGTAGGAAATATTTCTTTGTAATATGAATCATGGCTGTAATAATCAAAAGATGTGCACTAAATTTCTGGTCCGTTGTTTTAGTTAGATCCGCCATTGTATAGACGAATGTCAAGAACCGCTATAAGGAATCCCTTGGGCTAGGAACGTGAGCAAACATGCAAAATATTCCTAATTTTGGTATCAAGAACTCATGACCTTAATGGGATTTCAAATAGTTGTTGTGCAAATATACGGGCTCTCAATTTTTCGTGGAAGATTGTGTGACTGTGACATCACATTTGCTTACGACAGGATTATAAAGCCTCAATTCAGCACAAATTTTCAAAACCATTTTCCTAGCTTGTCCTTCTGTTCTCGATCTAACCAACATATTTATGGTTTTTGAACACCTTACCGCCTCGACCTCATTAAAACCCCCTTTTAGAATTAAATCCTTCAATATAGTTTCACCTTCAGGATCGGGGAGATATTTCTTATTTGAGATTGACACCAATACTGAGTATTTTTTCTTACTCTTATTGTCTTTATTCATGTCTGTTCTCTAGAAGAAACATGATAATTGCTCGACGGCGACATCGGATATTTTTGATGAACAACTTATTAAATACCTATTGACTAGGTTCCACTAAAGTACTTGGTCATGTAGCTCAGCTTGGTTAGAGCGAAGGTTTTGTAAACCTTAGGTCGTGGGTTCAAGTCCCACCATGACCTCCTAGCATCTAAAAATTGCAGCTGCCGAAGTAACTATAAATTGGAATGATGACTCCATCTGAGGATCAGATTTATGCGTCTTTTGCGCGAGGGTAAGGTCAAAGATATTTTCCAACTGGAGAATGGAAATTTGTTATTGAAATTCAGCGACCGAGTCTCAGCATTCGACATAAAATTTGATCAGCTAATTCCCAATAAAGGAAAGGTACTCTGCAAGTTTGCCTACTACTGGTTCAATAAGTTGGATGTTCCAAGTCATTTCATAGCGATGAGACAAGAAAATGCAATGGAAGTTAAGAGACTGACAATGATTCCATACGAATTCATCGTTCGTGGTTATTATTATGGATCTATGGTGGAGAGATATGCTACAAACAACGACTTCAAATCTCTTTTTGGAAGAAATCTAACTTTAAAGAAAGGCGAAAAGCTACCCTTTCCGATCTTTGAAATAACAACTAAATCCGAAGAGCACGATGTTCCAGTAGAGCGGGACAAGGTTCAAAGTTCAGGAATCTTAAAGGGCGATACTCTTAAAAAAATAGAAGGGGTATCTTTGGCAATTTACGATACAGTATGGTCCCTTGCAAGACAGTCGGGCTTTATAATCGCTGATATCAAACTTGAGTATGGTTATGATGAAAACATGGAGTTAACCCTCGCTGACTCGATAGGTCCGGATGAATCTAGAATCTGGCTTGAGAAAGATTATCATCCTGGTCAAACACAAGGAAGCTACGACAAACAGTTATTACGAGATTGGCTCATTGAAATAGGGTTCAAAAAAGAAATCCTTCGTTTGGCCACGAAAGGCGAATCCCCTAAGCCACCAAGAATTCCAGAATTTCTAATCAATGAAATGAGCGATCGGTACATTTATGTTTATGAAAAAATCACAGGTGAAAAACTTTAGCAAATTCAAATTAATACTTTACAGTTTTCCTACTCAACAGTTATCTTTAGTTCGGCCACGCTGTTAGGGTTTTGTAGTTTCATTACCAAATCTCGTGGCAAATCTGAGGAAGCTTTGTCGCAAAGTACACACAGTGTTCGAGGGCATACATAGTTACTTTTCCTGATGACAATGTCGTGGCCATGAGACAACGTCAAACGCTGATCTGTAAAACCATGCATGCTAAAGGTTATCCCAGCTAGAATAATTTCAAGATTCACGGTCATCCCAGGCCTGGACAATTTTGCCTTGAACTCTCTATCAAAATCATTACAAGCTTTGCTGGCAGATACTCCGGCTATGCAGTCCCCTTTCGTAGTTAATGATACTGCTTTCGTAATTTCTATCGTCTTCTTATGGAGGCATCGAATGTTTTTATGACCTAAGAAAGTGACCCTCTCCTCTTTCATAATGCAATTTTGTCTTGCTTGATCATATATAAGTGACCCAAGGTAAATTTAAATTGAACTCATCTAAGTAGATTAGAATGAATTGTTACCAGCAGCAGCGGGATATGATAGAGCTATAACGGTTTTCTCTCCTGATGGGAGGCTTTACCAGGTAGAATATGCAATAGAGACGGTTAGAAGAGGTACTCTTGCAGTTGGTTTGAAGTACAAGGGAGGGGTTATCCTTGCAGTTGAAGAAAAGACGCGAAAATTGCAAATTTCAAACGTTACCCAGAAAATATTTCAAGTTGATGATCACATAGGCGTTGCTGCAGCGGGTTATATTCCCGACGCAAGATCACAGGTTGATCATGCGAGATTTTTTGCACAGAGTAACAGGTTGATCTACGATGAACCGGTTGATGTTGAGGGTGTTGCGAAAAATATCGCGGACATGGCTCAGCAATTTACACAATACGCTGGCGTAAGGCCTTTTGGGGTGGCCCTAATTTTAGCGGGGGTGGACGAAACTGGTGCGTCATTATATTTGACTGACCCTAGCGGAACATACATTGGTTATGATGCTGTGGCAATAGGAGCAGGAAGCGATCAGGTAACTGAATATCTAGAAAAGAGCTACAAAATGGATATTAGTCTCGAGGAATGCGGATCGCTTGCGATTGAGTCTATTTATTTGGTCAGCGAGGACAAGAACAGCACTAGAAATATCAAAATGGCTGTCATAGACACTAATACCAAGACTATGAGGAAAGTACTCGATGAAGAGCTCGAGAGCTATGCCAAGTTAGCCAAGCAAAGGGAAACTGCAAAGGGCCAGTGAGTTAGCGGAAAAAAATCTTTGTTTCGATCTTGGATTCACTTATAAAGAAAAAAGCGCCAAATTTAAGAATTGGCGAGTGGATTCAAGGGGTTCCGACTAATATCGATAGGGAACTAGGCAAGGTCATCGTTGTTGAAGTGTTTCAGGTTAACTGCCCAGGTTGTTTCTTGTATGGTATACCCGAAGCTGTTTCTGTATATAATAATACCGACAAGAATGATGTAAAAGTATTAGGAATTGCGACCGCTTTTGAGGATTATGACAAAAATACATTGGATAACCTGAAACTACTCCTAACAAAAGGTGAAGTGATCGGTGAAACATTGCGCGCTCTTCGAATGTACGGTAGGCTTAGGAACGAAAATAAGCTTCCTTATGCTATCCCTCATCCTGTCGCTATGGACGCATTGGTAAGAAGGGGTGGCGATGTTCAAGAAAGCCAGGTACTAGATTTTCTTGAAGCGAACGTAGGCAACTACCAGACCTACAATGAACAAGACAAACTGATGCTCTTTGAGCGTGCAAAACACTACCTGGTATCTAAGGAGTTTGCGGCTCTTACTTTCGATGAGTACAAACTCAGAGGAACCCCTTCTACTATTCTAATAGATCGCAACGGCTTGGTGCGTGACATTGCCTTTGGTGCGGATGGAGGACTGCAATCCAAAGTCGATTTGTTACTGAAAGAATAGATGGATGCATTTTTCCCTTCTCTATCTGTAGCGATCCCTGATTCATCATTAATTGATTCGAAATCTCTCCTGGAAAAGAGCTTAAGAGTGGCTCAATTCGCCCGAGCTCTATCCATTTTTAGGGTAGAGAAAGTTTATGTGTATCATGACGTATCCTCAAATGTTCGACCAGACGATTCTAAATTAATCACTCTGCTACTCGAATATTTAGATACGCCCCAATATCTGAGGAAATTACTATATCCTAAAATGAAATTGCTGCAATTCGCAGGGATGCTACCACCTATTCAATCCCCTCACCATAAGAGGTACGTGAAGGCTTCTGAGATTCATAGTGAAGAGGCTCGAACTGGGGTTTTACTCAGAAATAGGGATACTTGGGTAGTAGAAGCTGGTCTCGATCATACCGTTCAATTTATAGGACATACCAAGACTTCGAGAAAGTCAAATTTCAAATTGTCAGTCAAAAAAGGAAAATTGGTAGCCAAGGAGATTAATGGAAGAGTAAGCAAAAGCGAGTATTGGGGTTATCAAGTAGTAAGTATTCACAATCTATCGGAGATCTCGAGAAGCCTATCTGATGTAAAATTTCTCATCACATCACGAAGAGGAAAACCGATATCCAATATCATTCCTTCCCTTGCTAGGAATTTCGAGTACGCTTCCGAGGTAGTATTGATTTTTGGTTCGCCACGACACGAAGTTTGGGAGATTGTAGATAGGATAGATGAAAATCTCATTAACTCGTCATTGGTCATCAATATGTTTCCACTGCAAGGCACCAACACAGTCCGGTTGGAGGAAGCCTTGTTGGGCTCACTTGCCATATTAAATATCATCCGAGTGTGACTTGGCGGGTGGCAAGCGTACTTGGTTTAAATTTTTATTGATTTTGTATAAATTTATTAAAGGGGCAGGGAGAGGGATGGTCTATCCATGGGCCATAGAAAATATAGCGCTCCACGAAGGGGCAGTATAGCATTTAGGCCTAGAGCTAGAGCAAGAAGCCTAGAAGCAAGAGTTCGGAACTGGGCACATAGTACAGAAGCAAAGCCCGTTCTGGGCGCCTTTGCCGGTTTTAAGGTAGGTATGTTAAATGTCGTGACCGTTGATGATCGAGACAGAACGCCTAACTTCGGCAAGCAACTTGCAAACCCTTCTACATTATTAGCGACTCCGCCATTGACTATAATAGGCGTGCGTGGATATCGAGTCGATTACACTGGTAAGCATGCGTTGTTTGACATAAGATCTCGAGACACAATCAGGGAACAGAAAAAAAAGGCTCATCAAACTCCCTTGGAAGAGATGATTCTTAAAGCGGAATCTAATCTCAATAATATTAATTATGTTTATGTGGTGGTTTCAGTCTCTCCTAAAGATGCTGGATTGTCCCAGAAGAAACCCTATACTTTTGAAATTCAGCTAACAGGAGGCGACACAAAACAAAATTTTGACTACGCTAAATCTATTATGGGTAAGAAGTTAAAAGTGACCGATATATTTCGAACAGGTCAATCAATAGATGTAGCCGCTATTACACGAGGAAAAGGCGTAGAGGGTCCGATTACCCGGTTTGGAGTAAAAAGAAAGCAGCACAAATCGAGAAAAAGTGTACGTGCGGTGGGGACACTTGGTCCTATATCTCCAGCAGTTGTAATGTTTACTGTGCCGAGACAGGGTCAACGCGGCTTTCATCAAAGGATCGAATATAATAAGAGAATATTATTGGTTGGAAACTCAAATGAAGAAGGACTAGACATCAATCGGAAAGGAGGGTTTAAGCACTTCGGAACATTGAATGGAGATTTTATAGTCGTTAGAGGATCTATTCCAGGAGTTCCAAAAAGGCTAGTAAAGCTGAGATTGCCAATTAGACACAAGAATACGAAGATTCTAGAGCCTAAAATCGTAGAAGTGGTGGTCAAGTAGCTTGAAGGCGAAAGTATTAGATCTGGATCGTAGTAATGTAGGAACTATAGACTTACCACAAGTTTTTCTTACACCATATCATCCTGCAGTCATACACAAAACGTACGTCAGCCTGCTTTCGCATTCGTTTCAAGCTCAGGGCAGGTATCCCCTTGCTGGAGAGATTGTTAGTGCTGAGTCTCGCAATACAGGTCTAGGGATTGCGAGGATTGCAAGAGCTCGAGGGCAAGGTTTTCCCCGCGCTGGTCAAGCTGCGGGGGTCGCCGGGGTGAGACATGGACGAGTAGCGCATCCTCCAATTTCATTTAGGAAAATATACAAAAAGATTAACAAAAAGGAGAAAATCCTCGCGCTTTGTTCCGCAATTGCTGCGACATCACGGCGTGATCTCGTAAAGCGGCGTGGACACGAGCTCGAGGATAATATAGAACTCCCTTTAATAGTTTCAAATAAGATTGAATCGATAGACAAGGCAAATGAACTTATGAAGGCCTTGATAAATTTGGGCTTGGAAACGGATTTAGCACGTGCCAGGTCAAAGAGCCGAACTGTAAAGGGTACTTCAAGAATACATGGTAGGTCTTCTGGTGTGAGTGTTCTGTTAGTAGTATCAAGGAATAGTAACATCATGAAACTGCAAAGATCTTTGGCTGGGGTTGGCGTGAAAGCTGTGGATAGTTTAAATGTTATGGACCTGTTGCCCGGTTCCAAACCAATAAGGCTGACCATGTATTCTCAGAATGCTATTGATGAGCTGGCAAAGGTCGATGGTTTCAGGACAAACTTGGAGATGAAAACTGAATGAGTGATAATGTACCTACAAAGGATCAACTTACGATAGAAGATGCTAGGTCGGTTCTCATTCAACCATACATCACCGAAAAAACATTCAATATGATCGAAAAGGAGAACAAATTGATTTTTATAGTTAGAGAAAGGAGCACAAAGCAACTGATAAGAGAAGCTATGAGTGTACTGTATGACGCTGACGTGATGGATATTAACACATCAAGGACGGTCAGAGGAAAGAAGGCTGCTGTGAAGTTTAAGGACCCAAATGGAGCAAGGGATTTAGCTACGACGTTGGGCTTGGTGTAACTTTGTGCCAGTTCAGTTAGGGTCACTCCCCAGTACGTTTAAAAGTGGAATAATTCATGCAGACGGTGATATACGTGGTTAGAGAGTTTAAGTTTAAGGGCTATTTACCTGAACAACTTCAGGCGTTACCCATAGAATCACTTTTGCCACTTTTAAATTCAAGACAGAGGCGATCTCTGGATAAAAGAGTGGGCAAATTCATGACCGATGAGAAGAGAAAACTTCGCGAAGAGATTAAGCAAACTAGGGACGGAAAGTCGACTGACGAGATAAAAACCCACCTTAGAGATATGATTATTCTTCCGGATATGATCGGAGTAACTATTAAAGTTCATAATGGGAAGGAATTTGTTCCAGTAAGTATTAGACCAGAGATGGTTGGGCACTACGTAGGTGAATACTCGATCACTAACAAACGCGTTCAGCACGGAGCCCCTGGAGTAGGTTCGTCAAGATCCAGTCTATACGTACCATTAAAGTGAATATATTATGCCAGAGTATGGATATGCTTTAGAAAATTTCGACAAGTCAAGACACGTAAGAGCTTCCATAAGGGACAAATCAACCTCGCATAAGCATGCTAGAGAGGTAGCGGTAGCGATCAGAGGGATGTCGATCGAAAAAGCACGTCTATTTCTTGAAGACGTGATTGCCAGGAGAATTGCTGTACCATACAGAAGATACAATAACGAGGTCGCACATAGATCTAATATCCGTGATGGCTTTTGTTCAGGTCGGTATCCTAAGAAAGCTGCCCGAGAAGTGTTGAAGTTATTGGACAATCTGGAGGCAAATGCTGAGTATAAGGGAATGGATTTGGATTCCTTGAAGATCACAAGTGCAGTAGTACATAAAGGTACAAAGATCAAGAGATTTACTCCTAGAGCTATGGGGCGATCTAGTCCCAAGTACAATACATTAATACATTTTGAATTAGTTGCACAAGAGAAGAGGGTTCATGAATGAGTGCCATTAATAATGTGATGAAAAACAATTTTAGGAATCTCGAGTTAGATGAATTTCTTTCGGAAACATTAAGAGACGCAGGATATGGACGTGTAGATGTACAAAAGACGCCAATAGGGACCAGAATTACCTTAAGTGTTACTCGTCCGGGGTTGGTGATCGGAAGGAAAGGTACTGGGATAAAGGACTTGACAACAAAATTGGAACAAAAGTTTGGTTTAACTAATCCTCAGATTTCTGTTACTGAGCTCGAAGCCCCTGAGCTGAACCCAAAGATCATGTGTAATCGAATCGCACAATTGATTGAAAGAGGTACCGCATTCAGACGGGCCGCAATTTGGACGAATAACACTATAATGAATGCAGGTGCTTTAGGTGTTGAGATCACAGTGGCAGGTAAATTGAGAAGTGAAAGAGCTCATTTCGAAAAGCATGCTGCAGGTCTAGTCCCAAAGAGTGGTGACGTAGCTAACAAAGTAGTAAGGTATGGAGTTACCCATGTGTTGACTAAAATGGGATTAATGGGAATACAGTTGAAAATAGCACTTAAAAACGAAATGCCAAAGGAGTTCGAGATGATCGATTCAGAACATGGTGACAAAACGACGGAAGTTCAAAAGCTGGAAAGTACAGCGGAAGCTGTAGCCGAAGTCAAAAAAACCGTTAACAAGAACGAATCTGAAGAAGCGGAGAGAAAGAACGATGGGTAGAATCAAGCTAAAGGTATTGCGTGAAATGAATGATAACGATCTTACAGACAAACTGGATGAACTATCTTCTGAACTCACCAAGCTGAGATCTGAGGGTGCAAAGGGCACATTAAAGAAGGAGACAGCGAGTATCAGATGGACCAGAAGGGACATTGCGAGAATAAAGACAATACTTACAGAGAGGGCCGGAAGCCTTTGATAACAAGTGAGAATTTGATTTTTCATGAATTAGTTGGATTGTACGGCCGCACGTTTGATTCAGGTCCATATTCTGGATTATCTGGACGTATTGTTAAGGAAACTAGAAACATGATCACCCTCAGATCCGGTGAGGGACTCAAGAGTTTACCAAAAAATTGTATAAATATTAGGTTAACTCTTCCCACTTGCGGTTGCTTTATAAGTGGAAACAGTCTGATAGGCAGACCAGAGGACCGAATTGTAAGGAAGAGTTAGATGAATCATGGTTAGAAATATTGGCATTTCTGTTTCTCCACCCCGGAGGTCGTGTGAAGATATAAATTGTCCCTTTCATGGTAAACTCTCGGTTAGAGGTCGAGTTTTTACTGGTACTCTGGTTAGTGCAAAAGCTCGAAAAATGGTT
>DASSCH010000194.1:0-2650 GCA_035697905.1 Nitrososphaeraceae archaeon | reverse complement strand
GGACTGGACTTGGCCAAAATGTTCTCCAGTATATTACTGAAACGCAACTTCGACTCGGTAGGTTCGTGGCATGGCAGATCCCTTTTCCTTGGAATGATGCATTTTCAGGACAAATATAATGAAGACTTGGAACGTCTGCAGAGATGCGATATACACTATCTGACACCGGATCTTAGGATAATACCTTTCTGTGCATTTAACGTGATACCTGAGTGGTACCGGGATAGGATACAGAAGAAATACAGCATTCCGGTCGAAGATTGGGAAAAAGCACATGGACAGACCCTGGAAGCCGGTCTTTATCGTGGAACAATGAGGAAAGGCAAATCAGAAGCACAGATGGGTTGCGCAATGTCAGAGATGCACAAGGCCGCAGCAGAGGCTTCTGCCGACGATGATCACAAAGGAGTAGAACTGAGAAACGGAATGGCCGGCGCCTAGCCCTTCGCATACATTTTTAGTAGTCAAATTTAGTAATCATATTGTTATTTTATGTAGGTTAGCGCCGCTGCTAAACAATAATCTATAGCAATGATGTCGGCTTTTAATTCGAAATTTGGAGGAGAGTAAGGAGAGCCTTCTATAACACTTGATTCTTAAATATTGGATGACATTTAAATTATGTTTAGTCTAATTCTTCGTTGACAAACGATGACGAGAAAAACCTTCCGATATTGAATGTGACGAAGATCTTGAGTTTGGAGTTTGTCACTATCATATGAATTGGGTCTAATCAATTCATAAGAGCTTGTTCATAAACTTGATAAGGAGCTGAACCCATCTTATAACATGAGTTGGTTGTTATAGAAACTACTTCTTCTCTTGAGAGTTTTCGAAAGTTTATAATTGTAAGTACATGTAGGTCGTTTATTCCGGAAAGCTATCTTAAGGATTTTGAAGTATTTCCGGAAAGAGAAGAAGGCCCTGGAGCAATCTATATCGAAGCAGCAGATAAGGTAACATTGAAGCGAATTAGGGAAATGACGTTCGTGAATGCTAAGGAAATCCTGGGTATTATCTACTCATCAAAGAGTGGGAATACGCGACTAAAATGGAGACAGACAAGAAAGAAAATCGGTAAGGTGCAAGGAGATGCTTCGTCTAATGCGCTTGTGAATATGGTCGAGTCAGGAGTGTTAACTCAGGAATGGGTAGATAACTATCTGAGGGCGTCTCATTCACGAAAAACCTCGCAGAGTATTGACCAGCCCCTACAGTCAGCTGCTACAGAATCGGCTGCTCCCCATTCAACTTCATCAACTTCTCAATCTCAGCCCTCCTCACCTTCACCTTCAACTCATTCTCCGACTTCCAATAGTCAGTAATAACCCACCCAACAATAGCATGGTTTCCAACTCTTTGGTTGCCAAGACTGCCGTATGATCGTCAAAGAAGTAAAGGGCTCTGCGGGGACGGCGTACTTCCTAATTCCTCAGGACCCAGATGATCTATTCAGTATAAGAAGAATACTTTCGCGTGAAGACCTAGTTATTGCAACTACTACTCGAGTGATTAGGCAAGAGAAAGAATATTCCCGGCCAGATAGAGGTGAGCGACTCAGTGTCAAGGTGTGGCTCCGAGTTGATAGTTTGGGATTCGATAAAATGGTTGACAGACTACGAATAAAGGGAATAATTTCCAATGCAAGCAGTGAACTTGTACCTAGAGGTTCTCATCATTCATTAACTCTTGGGATAGGGGACAACATTACCATTGAAAAGAAAAGGGACTGGCTACCATACGAGAAAAATATTATCCACAGGTTCTCCGATGACTCTCTCTATCTCCTTGTGGCCGTGGATCTTCAAGAATGCGCAGTGGCCAAATTGAGCGGGACGCATCTTGGAATTGTCCCAAATATCTATTCAGGCCAAAGCGGAAAAAGATACCACATTCAGACTTCGAAGACTGGCGAACCAGAACGGTTCTTTGATGAAATAATTAACATCCTAAAATCACAATTAAGCGCAGAAGATATCGAACACACGACCGACAAAGTGATCATTTTTGGACCAGGCGAAACGAAGAAACGGTTGTATAACTTTCTTGTGCGTAAGGAAAAGAATCTGTCAAATTTGGCCTCAGTCATAGAAGGGATAGATGTGGCAGGTGAAGACGGGATATTACTATTCGTTCGTTCACCTAGAATGAAGGAGGTCATGGAAAACAGCAAAATCTCCACCGTACTATCATTGTTAGATGATATAATGATATTCGTAAGTAGAGGGGAGAATAGATTCGCCATGGGTTTCGGTGATGTAGCAAAAGCTGCTGCTATGCGTGCTGTAGAATCTGTGATTTTCTCTAGCTCTATATTTGGAACTGTAGGAGAAGACGAGTTAGTCAAATTGCTAAATACGATAGAAAGCCAAGGTGCTTCAGCGTTTGCCATAGACTCTTCCACTGACATCGGGATGAGAGTCTCGGCACTAGGAGGGATTGTTTCAGTTCTGAGATATCAAATTGGTACATGAGAGCAGTATCAGGTGGGGTTCATTTTATTGACTGTTCACGACTATGCAATTTTAATAATAATCTCTTAATCTTCTGTCAATACTCATCTCGTCAATCGTTGTCCTAGTTTATCGCCAAGGGTTATTGATGTAGACCCAATTAGCCAGTCTAGGTAAGGCTTGGAAGCTTTGTCAAT
>DASSCH010000193.1:0-25386 GCA_035697905.1 Nitrososphaeraceae archaeon | reverse complement strand
CATGCCTCCAGGTGGAATGGGCGGCATGGGTGAGATGTGATCACATCTCGCTCAGAACTTCGACCTCTACGAGAAGTTTTCTAATTTCTTAGTGTTTTGTTTTTCTCTTAGCTTGGTTTTGTATGCATTCAGTACAGAAGGATCTACTGTAATTGCAATTCTTTCTCGATTACGTCTCTTATTGAAGAACCAGTTTCCCGCAGCTCAAGTAATTTTCTTAGATAATCTTCCCAAGAAATTTCTCCTAATGCTCTCTTCCAAGACTCATACCCTGAAGCTAATTTGGCAAACGATTTACTATGGTAATCGCAATACTTGCCTGAGGTCGCTTGAGAACAAATCAAACAAAATGCGGTTGGAGAAGCCATATGCTTAATACATATTGAAGCCCATGGATTGATAAAACAACAGAAGTTGGATAGTGGTGATATTACGATGTCATTCAATCACTTGGCCTAATGTGAGTGGAACTCTTAAGGGCTCTGATATGGGAGATTCTTTCGATGGATCGGTAACTGTAACTACAGCTGTAACGTTCTTTAGTGCATCGTCATTGAAAGTGGTTGCAAGCTGAATTGTACCTGTCTGATTTGCAGTTATTGGTGAAGGAAAAGACGATGTTCTAATGAGGGTTTCGTTTGTCGCGTATATCTCCATTATAGCGTTTATTGGTTTGTTAATTACCTCTGAATTCGAGACATTATAGTCAACAAAAAGCTTTACTTGGTTCCCAGGATCGACCGTCAAGGGTATGTAGTGGGCAGTCGCAAGGTTCAGGGAAACGCTGTTAGTATCAGGACCGTTTGTTAAATTTGTAGTAGTCAGTTCTGTAGGTTGCTGTTGAGCAGGTTGGTTCGGAGTGGATTGGTTTTGTTGTTGAATTTCAATTTCAGGGAGATCGGTACCAGGCAAGATTGTCACTTGAGCGTAGAGGGGAGAAGAAACTAACAGGATTGTAATCAAGGGAAGAAAGACCGTCAGCAGTCTCATTACAGTCGAGGACATGAATTGAATCTGATATCAATCAGATATATATTCTATATTCAACTTTTTTTGATGGTTTTGTCATTGTTAAGAAATCAAACTACTTCAACGTCATGAGGAAGACTTTCAGTATATCCCGCTGAGGTAATTTTTATAAACTTTGCATTCTTTTGCATTTCAGCTATTGTCTTTGCACCACAATAGCTAAGCCCAGAACGAAGACCTCCAACCATCTGCCTAATTATGTCAACCACGCTCCCTTTGTAACTCACCATTGCCTCTACACCTTCTGGCACATAGTCATTCAAATCATCTGATTCGATTACCTGTGAACCCTCTTCGCGGTACTTTCTACCCAAAGAAGCATAAAACGAAGCCATTCCTCGATACATTTTAAATTTCTTACCATTCTTAACGAGTGTCTTGCCAGGACTTTCATCTGTGCCACCGAAGAGACTTCCAACCATAACAGATGATGCTCCAGCGGCAAGGGCCTTAGTGGCGTCACCAGATGTTCTTATTCCGCCATCTGAGATGATTGGAATATCATAATCTTTTGTCACTTCGGCACTGTCGACGACTGCGGTGACTTGAGGAACTCCTGAGCCCGTAATGACTCGGGTAATGCATATGGATCCAGAACCGACTCCGACCTTCACCGCATCGACTCCAGCTCGGATAAGATCTTTCGCTCCATTTCCAGTTGCCACATTTCCTGCTATAAGTTCACAATTTGGAAATGCCCTCTTTATCATTTTTACCGCATTTATCGCGTTATCGCTATGTCCGTGCGCAATATCAACCACTATCACATCAGCCCCAGCTTCCAGCAATGTCTCCGTTCTTTCTAGAAAATCGCCCTTGACGCCTACGGCAGCACCCACAAGTAGTCTCCCTTTTTTATCCTTGGAAGCGTACGGATACTGCTCCATCTTGAGAATATCCTTACTCGTAATTAGGCCTACTATATGCTGTTTCTTATCAACTACCGGTAGCTTTTCTATTCGATATTTATGAAGAATTTCTTTGGCTTCTTCTATAGTGATTCCTTTTTGGGCCGTGATTACATTCTTGCTCATTGAACCGGATACCTTTCTTGTTGGGTTACTCTCAAAGGTTATGTCCCGTCTGGTAATTATGCCCATTAATTTGTGATCATTATCTTCAACAAGTAACCCGGAGACTCCATAGTTAGTCATTAGGCTTCTCACGTCTGTTACCTTCATGTCTTGGCCCACTGTATACGGCTGCTCAATCATGACTGATTCGGATCTCTTTACCCTTAATACTTCATCAACTTGGTCTGTAATAGTCATAAACCTGTGAATAATCCCTATTCCGCCTTCGCGTGCTAGAGCTATCGCCATCCCTGACTCGGTGATCGTATCCATATTTGCGCTGATCAAGGGAATGTTAAGAGAAATATTTCGTGATAGCCTTGTCCGTAGGTTAGTTTGACTTCGAGAGATGATGTGCGATCTAGTTGGAACGATAAGAACGTCATCAAACGTTAGTCCCTCTGTAATCTCCAAATAATACCTTAATTAGGTGTTCGACAGAGGGATTATAAGTTTTGCCTCAAATTCTTGCCCTAATAGCGGACTCGATGTGGGGTCAAAATCAGTCGAGTGGTCAGAGAAGATAACGTGTCGCAATCAATATAATGACCATGCAAACCCAACTTTTTCAGGAGTCGTTGTAACCACAGCTGAGATACAAAAATACCAACAGATTAAAATAATATTTCACCAAAAATTTGATATTGCAGAGGCATTATATTTGAAAGGCACAAAATACAACATAGCAATATTTGACACATTTAAGACTCGAAAGGATAAGTTCACCGGAGAAGCGAAAAGACAGAGAGGAATCATCGCTCATCTTGCCTCTGAACAAAGCCCTGAGTTGCGTACGAGAACTTCCATTGCTCACGTGATTGCAAAAAAACATGGAATACTATGGCAGAATATTTATTCAGGAATTTTTCGAGACCTTGACGAGGTCCTTATTCCTTCAGGCGTAGTAAAGGAGGGTGGCAGGCTGCCATTAAGGCGTGGACCAAGAGCTCTTCAATTGGAAGGAGTACCATTCTATGAATTAACTGAAGCGGGATTGTTAGTGGCCTCTTCCATCGAAGAGCTTGGGAAAGAGCATAGAACCAAGTCTTTAGAAGCATTTATTGGCTCGCTAAAGCCAGTGAGTAAAGAAGAACAGATCCTCTATGATGGTATACTTCTCTTGATGAGCATCGCCCCTTATTTCGTATCGAAAATAATCAACGAGTATATCCATTCATACAGTATTGGTGTAGTAGATAGCATTATACCTATGAATGTGACTAACTTTAAATCGGTTATATCTGATCACATTGGGGTCGAAAAGGAGCTACTCGATGCGTTTGTAAATTCAAATAAAGATCAGCAGACCCTTATTATGGATTTTATGAGGATTCTTACTTAATTGAGCAAATATTTTCTATTGATTTCGTTAAAAATAGAAAATTCTGTGATCTTATTCTAAAGTTTTTAGGTGAACTAGCATCAAACTTTTGTACCAAATCCGACAAGATCCCATAAATGCGAGCGTCAAAAGATTCTTACTTTAGAAATGTGTTTCATAAGCAATAATATGTTTTATAGCAAGTATTGACCAACAGGAAGAACGCCAACAAATAAGAGATTTCAACAAATAAAAGAATCTTGAGCAGGCGTAAAAGATGAATCAGAAACCTGGTTCTCAAAGTTGAATCAACTTTACAAAATAAAACATATTAGTATCAATTGGATACTTGTCCTCTGTCCTTGGTGCATATAAAAAAACTAGAGGTCTACGGTTTCAAATCGTTTGGTTTCAAGAATTCCGTCCTAACATTTGATAAAGGGCTTATAGCAGTTACAGGCCCTAATGGTTCTGGAAAGAGTAACATTCTTGACGCGATAATGTTTGCCCTTGGAGAGAATAGCCCAAAGGTACTTAGAGTAGATAGATTTCAGTCACTTTTTCATGACAGTCAAAACACCCATCATAAGATGATTCACGTAAGCCTCACTTTTGACAATCATGATCGAGGTATCCCTATCGACTCGGACAATGTCACATTAACAAGAGACATGGAAGGTCAGGCCGGAGAAAGTGAATACTATCTCAATGGGAAAAAAGTAACGAAGGGGACCATAGTCGAGCTTTTGGAGATCGTAATTGCTACTTCGAATAAGTTGAATATCGTACAGCAGGGGATGATAACAAGAATTTCTGAGCTCAATTCTGATGAACGAAGAAGAATTATTGAAGATATAATAGGCTTGTCTTACTTTGATGAGAAGAAGACTGAAGCACTGAAACAGCTTGACGAATCAGATAGACGTTTAGAAGTTGCCTTCGCTAGAATCGATGAGGTTAGAAAAAGAATCGATGAACTTGAAATTGAAAGAAATGAACAAATGAAATTTCTAGGTATCGAAAATGAAATTAAAAAGTATCGAGCCATCAAGATTTCGAATGCTATCGTGTCAACTCGATTAAAGACTGAATCAATAGAAAACCGATTAGAGAGTTCCAACTCTCGTTCTATGGCCTTGGAAGATGAAATTAGTCAATTGAATTCCCAGATCGAAAGAACCGAGCAGGAAAGGGCAAAATACATGAAAGAGTTGGATATAACAAATAAGGATAAGGCGTTGGTAGAAGGCAAGTTATCAAACATCGTCTATGAATCAGAAAGAAACCGAGCCGTTCTGAAAGAAGCAGATCAGCGAATCATAAATATTGAGAGGAGGTTGAAATCAATTGAACTTGAAAAGGTGACTCTAGAAAACAAGCTGTCTGGTTCACGAATGGAATTAGAAAAGGTTGAGAAGAGCACGCAATTAAAGAGATCCGAGATTGGCGATCTCACATCTGAATTAAATTCGACAAATTCAAAGATAGACAAGATAGCATCCACGGAAGGTGTATATCATACAAAAAAGGTTAGCATTGAAGGGAGGCTAAACGTTTTACTTCGAATACAGAGTCAATTCGAAGCAGTTGTCGCAAGATTAGAGGAGAGAAGGGCCCAGATACAGAGAAGTATTGACAGCACTAATGCGGATGTCCTGTTGCAAAGAAATCAAATTTCTAGGTTCAGTATTCTAAATCATCTGCAAGATAAGGACCTCCAAATATACTTACAACATCTTCAATCTTGTAACAATTCTGCAGAAAATCTATTGGATACAAAGAAACGTGTCGAGCAAGATCTCTCTACTTCATCACGACTTGTGGTTACTGCACAACATGCAGTATCGCACAAATTTGATGATTTTACCCAGGTCCTGAGGAATCCAAATACGGAGTATTTTGCTATTTCACGTTTGTTAGAAGCCTCCGAGTACCTAGGAATAGTGGGATTAGTTCAGGACTTGATAAAGTTCGAAAGAGTTTATGAGAGGGCTATTCTCGCTGCTGCATCGGATTGGATGAGGGCAATCGTGGTATCCGACATACAATCTATGATTTCGCTTTTCAGGTATTCCATGAACAAAAAGCTATCCAGATTTAAAATAATCCCTCTAGATATATTGAAGTATCACACACGCAATTCTGAAATAGAGAGGCTTTACGAAACCGACTCAGTTGGTGTACTGGGAAGTTTAGATAGATTTGTTACCTCGGCGTACTCGCAACTAGTGACGTTCCTATTTCGAGATATAGTACTTGTTCGCACATCATCAACTGGTTATGAGTTAGCGAGGAGAGGTTTCAAATCTGTATCCTTGGCAGGTATTTCATTTGAACCAAGTGGGGTGCAAGTATCGATTGATTTCGGAACGAAAATCTTTGACGTGAGCAAGACCGCTCTAACTACGGAGATTGTGAGAAAATTGGAGTCTTCTACAAGACATCTCACTTCTTTGGTCGAAATGAAAAGATCAAACCTTGAAGGACTCACAAACGATCTGGCGAAATTAGAGCAATTAGAATTTAAAGCTGAAACAAACGTCACAAGTTTACACGAAAGAATTTCTTCCGTCAAGGAGTCGATCTCTGCAACGAAAGAATTGTTAAGGACACGAATCGATGAATCGATGAAACTTCGAGAAAAGTGGGAAAGTACTTATAAGATGCAACTGGTATTTGAAGCCCGCCTATCTCAGTCCAGATCCCTAATGAGTAAGTTAGCGATGTTGTCAGAAAAGATAGACAAGCTATACGGGAGTGGAGAGTTTGCAAGTTTGCAAAGTGAAAAAAGCAAAGTAACGAGGGCTATTGAGAAAACTGACCTAGAACTCAGGGAGAAGATTACCGAATCCACACCCATCAGATCAATGGTGCATGAAATTCAACAAAAAATTAAGGAAGTGTACGAGGAAGAGAAACAACTTCTAGACGAATCGCAGCAGATACATAACGAATCAGATGAAATGCGAAAAAATCTAAATATTGTGGATTCTGAAATTTTGACACTTAGACAGAAGGAACAGGACATTATTGATTCAACTGGGAAATCCTACGAGATAGTTTCTGAGTACGAACAAAAAATAAAGATGACTCGGGACAATGAACGCAAGTTGTCAAGGGAATATTCTACTCTAGACCGAGATATTGCCATATCCAGAAGGGACATCGAACAGCTGGGTGTTAAATACGAAGAGCTAACAGCTGAGCTTAAGTCATTAAATTATGAAGAAATGCCACAAGATCTAGATGTAGACATAATATTGGAGAATCTAAATGCGGAGTATGATTCTATAAGAAATAGGGTTAACTTACGCGCGAATGACGCGTATTCTGAAATAGTTGAAGGTTATCGAAGTATGTCTGAACGGAGAAATGAACTTGAAATCGAACGTAACTCAATTGTCGAATTCATAGAGGAGATAGCTAAAGAAAGAAGCCAAGTATTTGATGATGCATTTTCCAAGGTGGATCAAAGCATCAGACAGACATTTGCCGAAGTGACTGGTGGTGGATCAGCTTGGCTTGAAATTGAAAACCCAGCAGAAGAAACAAGTGGCATTATGCTGGTAGTCCAATTTCCTGACAAGCCTAGACGAGAATCTACGTCGCTTTCTGGAGGAGAAAAAACTATGGCCGCAACAATTTTTCTATTAGCATTACAGTCATTAAAGCCCTCTCCTTTCTATCTCATGGATGAAGTTGATGCTCATCTGGATGCCCAGAATACTGAGAGACTACTAAGTGTTCTCTTAAGACGATCAATAAACAACCAGATCATAATGGTCACTCTCAAAGATTCTACCGTGGCCAAGGCAGGTCTAGTTTATGGCGTCTATCCTAAGGAAGGTGTTTCTCATGTCGTAAGGTACAATCATGGCAAAAAAATAAGCCCAAGCTTACAATCAAATCCATGACTGTGACATACAGGGAGAACGACAAAGGCAAACGTTTTAGCTAGTTCATGAATTAGTCATATAAAAAACATGAGACGAAATGATCTTCACTACTCTCAGATTGTTTGGCTTTATGTGGAATGTTAAGAATTGGCTCTTTTTTGCATTTATCCATTGAATAAAGACATCGAAAATAAAAATTACATCCACCACTAAATAATTTCTCCCCTTCACGTATACGAATATATTTTGTTTCTTGCAAGTTAGTAGGATTTGGTTCAGATACTGCATCGATAAGGGCTTGGGTATAGGGATGAAGAGGATTAAGTAAAACAGTATCGACCGCGCCCATCTCCACTATCTTCCCAGCGTACATGATAGCGATCTTATCTCCGATGTATCTGGATGTGCTAAGATCATGTGTGATATACACGTATGATATTCTGAATCTGTCTTTAAGATCTTTCATTAGCTCCAATATCCCTGCTCTGACAGATACATCTAGCATTGATACAGGTTCGTCTGCAATTATAACTGCAGGTCTAAGAACCAAAGCTCTTGCAAGAGCGACTCGTTGTCGCTGACCACCAGAAAGAGAGTATGGATAACTATTGGACAGCTCGACGACAGGCTCAAGTTTAACATCCTCCAATACCTTGTATACTTTTTCTTGTCGTTCCCTTCTTGAGCTGCCCTTTTCGTGGATGGTAATTGGCTCCATTATGATATCAAGGATTTTCATTCTCGGATCGAGTGATGTGTATGCATCTTGGTGTACCATTTGGACACTTCTCCTAAACTCCTTAAGATCCGGATCACTCTTCTTTGTGATGTCAGTTCCCTTGAATATTATTCGACCTTCATCTGGTTCTATTGCTCTCAAAAGCAATCTCGCAAATGTTGATTTTCCTGAACCTGATTCGCCTGCAATAACGTAAACCTGACCCTCATCTAGTCTTAATGATACGCCGTCAACTGCCTTCACAAAAGAAGCCGGACCTGCTCTCATCGAGCTCATTAAACCCTTTGACACGCGAAAGTATTTTTTCAGGTTTTCAGCTCTGAGTATTTCTTGCAAGAATATAGAATTAAGCATATATTTAGCATATATACACTTTTTTCCTGGTTTGTCAAGTGCTTTAGATATAACTAAAACAGTCCGTCGACTCAAGGGGAAAAACTTATCTGAGCCAGTTAAATGAGACCACTAATGAGCGATGGTATAAAAAAATTGATTCTACCTCAGCGAAACACAATAATAATCAGTACTCGTCACATATTCCAATCACGACAAATCTTATTTCAACTCAAAAAAATAGAAGTATGATCTGTGTGTAACCAAAGGATATCATCACTGAAATAAGATTCGAACTCAGCCTAACATATTAGCAAGAGAATATCCAATCAGCCACCAGCCATCAAGTCAATTGTCATAGAAAGGCACACAGATACAATTTATTCAGGCCCTTGTATTATCCCTAAAACAGAACCAAATTAAATATGGTCGTATCAACCAATGAATTCACCTATTGTCATTTTGGTCTGAAAGAGTCATTAACCTTTTTAAACTTCTTGATCTTCGTCACTATGGCCACAGAAGCTATGGATATTGCAAGAACCAATGCAGCAAGTGGACCAAATTCTGGAACAATGTGTGTCCCGGTAATTTCTATCTGCTGAGATCCGTTACTGAATTCTATACCCAATATCCTTACTTGAGTGTTGTTCATGATTTCATCATATTGTACAAACTGTCCATCGATAAATACGGCATAGGGATCGTCCGCGTTCGATTGCTTTTTAGAGTCTATAACATCTCTTGGAAGTTCGATAGTTAATACCCCGTCAGAGACTGCCGAGATTTCAGCAGCCAGTGTTATATTATCCCTTTGGACCCACATTGCCTTCAACTGATTGTCTCCACTGATTTGATATCTGATCTGAAACGATGCATTCCCTATCTCCAATTCTTTGGTACTCACAAGGAAGGAAGCAGCAGTCTCATTTTGTTGAGATATCGTCTCATCTTCCTGTCCGTGTACAATATAGGAGGAAATTCCGATTAACATGGAAAATGCCAATACTACAAAGCAGGTTAAGTGGAAATAATGCTGTCGTAAAATTTGGACTATAGCGGCACTTGTTGAAAACAAATTTCTCAGGTTTAGTTGAAGATAATGGTTTTAAAGTTTTGGCTATCCATGCTGTCTTCGCACGAATCAGCTACACTATTTCATTTCCTCTAGTCTGTAAGATTCGTTCACGCTCTCAGGTTACATCTAAATAGGCAGCCAGTCGTATTGGAAGAAGGTCATTAGGAATGGACGTTGCATCAAGAACTAAGTTCCGAGAATTGAGTTTGGCTGATAGACTAGATCTAATTAAGAAAAGTGCGTCACTTAAGGACAAGGACATCCAATTTCTCAAGGATTCAACGCATAGTTTGGGTTTTGATAATGTGAATAGAATGATAGAAAATGCGATAGGGGTGTTTCCCGTCCCAATGGGTATTGCAACAAACTTTTTGATTAATGACAAGGACTATCTTATCCCTATGGCGATAGAGGAGCCGTCTGTGATTGCTGCTACAAGTAAAGCGGCAAAAATAGCCAAACTCACGGGCGGGTTTCATGCTGAAGCAGATGATTCTCTAATGATTGGTCAAATTCAAGTGATTCCACATGGTAAGCATCACGAGGCAATCTCAAGGGCGATTCTCAAGGAAAAAGATGAACTGTTCAGGATTGCCAGCTCCAGGGCCAGATCGTCAAAAGTGGTAGAAATAGGATTCAGAGCCGTCCAAGATGAGAGCCAGCTAGACATGGGTACGATGATCATTGTTGAACTTGTAGTCAACACTCATGATGCGATGGGTGCCAACGTAGTTAATACGATGTGCGAGGCAGTCGGACAAGCCATTGAGAGTATTACTGGTTGCAGGACGATCTTGAAGATACTTTCGAATTATTCGGTGCGAAGACTAGTTAGATGTACAGCTACCTTCCCAAAAAATCAAATTGGTGGAAATATCACTGTGGAACGAATCCTATACGCTTATGCTCTTGCCTATTCAGATGTATACAGAGCTGTTACTCACAACAAAGGTATCATGAACGGTATTGATGCAGTAGCACTGGCGACCGGGCAGGACTTCCGTGCTATTGAGGCTGCTGCTCACGCTTATGCTAGTAGAGAAGGTCGTTACAGGTCATTGTCAAAGTGGTCTAGAGATGAAAATGGTGATCTTGTAGGTGAATTGGAAATGCCAATGGCTGTAGGGACTGTGGGCGGCGTGACAAAGGTACATCAGATGGCTGCTACAAGTTTAAGGATTCTAAAAATCAATTCTTCCCAAGAACTTGCAATCGTAATCGCATCCGTCGGTCTAGCCCAGAATTTTGCGGCGCTACTCGCACTGGCTTCTGAAGGGATCCAGAAAGGACACATGAAACTACACTCAAGAAATATTGCCTTTACGGCAGGAGCGAGAGGCGATATGATAGACATTATATCCCAACACCTTGTCAAGGAAGACAAAGTAAACCTGTCTAGAGCAAAAGAATTGATGGTTAAATTCAGTCAAGATGGGCAAATCGATGATTAGATATATACAAAGGATCTGGCAAATCTCAAGCGTTTAGCCATGTCTATAGTCAAATTTGCAATTCCAAAAGGCAGTATTGAAGAGGCAACATTTAGAGTACTCGAACAGGCATGGCAGACTGTTAGTGGCCATGGACGAACATATCGCATCAAACTCAGTGATCCAGATATCGAAGTGAAAATCCTACGCCCTCAAGAAATTCCTACTTATGTTCAAGAAGGATTTTACGATGTTGGGATAACTGGTAAGGATTGGGTTAGAGAAGCCAACGCATATGTTTCTCATTTACTTGATTTGGAGTATGGGCACGTTAGCCAGGTCATTGCAGTACCAGAGATTTTTCCCGTTAATAATTTATCGGAACTGATCACAGAATTCGCGGAAAGGAAGAAGACTCTGAGAATTTCGTCTGAATATCTTACGACCACTTCTTCACATATAAAATCTAATAGTGCTTACATTAAGTATTTTGGCGATTCTGATCCCCAAATTATTACTCCATGGTTGCGTGTAGGAACAAACAAGAATGTGCAGATTTTCCTTTCTTTTGGCGCGACAGAAGCTAAACCACCAGAAGATGTTGATGCGATCTTTGATATAACTGAAACAGGAACGACCATAATGCAGAACAATCTTAAAATTATTGATAATGTAATGGAGTCGTCTGCATTATTAATTGCTAATAAAACGTCATTGATGAATATAGGTAAGAGAGAAAAGATTGCAGATATGCTCGCTCTGTTAAAGGGAGTAGTTGAAGCTAGAAAAAAAGTTCACATATTTATGAACGTTAAAGAAGAAAATATTAGTTCTATCCTTGAAAGTCTTCCTGCTCTCAAGAAGCCCACAATAAGTAATCTAAGTGAAAGTGGATGGTTTAGCGTAAGCACGATAATAGACAAGAGCGAATTTATTAAAATCCTTCCACTATTGCGGAAGAGAGCTCAAGGTCTTGTAGTAAGTGAGCCAAGGCAGATCCTCCAGCTCGACGAGATCAATATTGATGATCATTTGTAAATAGTCCAATATGATGAATTCTATGATAGCTATTCTGTACTGAAGATAACTTGGGGCGAATGCCCATAACTTCATTCCATTATCAAACCAATACCTAAGATACTCTTCCATTCTAATCTCATCAAATCGCGCTAATCCATACGAAATCGCGCTAATCCATACGAATAAATAATATTTTATTGTTAGAAATAAGAAATGAGCAAAACTCTAGAGGTCTGAGGCCTCAATGTACCTATATCTTAATGGTGATGATCTCGGAACCTACTCACAGCATGCATGCCTTCAATACACATCTCTGGAGGGTAAAGAGATGACTCGTTAAATGGACAACCCTGCTCATGCTACTGCATTACCCATAACGAAAAGGATACCACCTGCAAGTAGAAAAATTAGCCTGCAGGTAGAACAACGGCATGAAACAAGATACGCTGTCTTAGTAAACGACATGTTGAATGATTTTGTTCGTGGGAAATTAAGATCAAATAGGGCCTCTCACATAATCCCAAAATTAAAGGCACTGCTAGAGGCTGCGAGGAAGAAAGATATTCCAATATTTTATTGTAACGATGAACACGAAATCTCCGACCCTGAACTTAAAATATGGGGTCCTCATGCCATAAAATTTACTCCGGGATCCAAAGTGATTCACGAACTTGAACCACGATCAACTGACTTTATGGTTCCAAAAAGAAGCTACGGTTCATTTGACAATACTAATCTTGATAAACTTTTAAGAAGTGTATATGAAGGACGAGGAGCTAACACTCTGATTATAACTGGAATACATACCCACATATGTGTCAAACACACAGCATATGGCGGATTTATTAGGGGATTTAATATGATTATCCCTGAAGACTCTGTCACTGCATTCACAGAAGAAAACCATAAGTCAGGTTTACAGTACATAAAGGAGAACTATGGCGCTACGATTAAAAGGACTTCAACGCTACTCAATGAATTAAAGTAATACTAGTTTAATACCATATGTGTGTGTTTTTATATGTCAGTATGCAGTTGGTAAAGAAACTATCGCAAAGATGAAAATTACCCGTCTAAATTATAATGAAGACAATAACTTTGGTTTTCAATTCAACTGACTCAACGTAACGATTTAGCAACATATTTGATATAATTCACTTTCATGATCAATCCGGATTCACTCGAGGACGCTATATTATTTATTCAGGTAATGATTTTATCCTCGCATATGGTTAGAATACAATGTAGAAATTAAAAATCCAAGATCGTGCTGAAAAATATTCTGTTTGCAAGGTGTACTAGATCTGATATGAAATCTGCTCAGCTGATAAATCCAATCCATTGAATAGGATAACTTCTCCTCGTAAAAATATGTAAATGTATCCAACCTATTTTCAGTCTACACTTTAGTATGCTTGGAAAAAGATCCATAATCATATCACAGAGTTGAGAAAACTGACACAATAGGCATCTACACAAGTACAGAAATTCTTGATAACTTCATTGTAATCGATGATATACTAATTCCAACCAAGGAATATTAAGCTCTATTACTCACTTGCAAACGGTCTGAAATCAATCACCCCTGAGATATCCAATATGTCTAATTCGTTAGCCATTTCTTGAGCTTCTGCGGTTTCATCATCTTCATTCATGCATCTATTATAGAAATTACATTTGGGGCATTTCAAATTCCTCCTGGCCTGAGAAAGCCTAGGAAGAATAGACACATCGGAATGTTCAAGTGCTTTCCTGAAAAGATCCTTTCTCCTAACCATTTCGTTCTTCAATATTTCCCTAACAATATCATCTTTTGGCAGATGAACGCTCCAACTTTCTATAAATGGTCCTTTCGCATCATGAGGCTGAATAAAGTAATCACCCTTCGAATCGCTCTTTATCCATCTCAGTTCTTTCGAATTATACCTAATGGAAATAACTCCTCGTTCAACACCCGTTATTACAAGATAATACAATAATTGTCGCAGATATGATCTGAACTTTTCATCGGCAATATTTAGTCTTTTGAAGTTCAATGTGTCTTTGAGTTCAACAACAGAATCGTCAGACATTATATCCGGATGCGCAAGTATTCCATCGAATTCAAGATCTGCTTGGGAGACACCGATATTTGCAAGCTGAGTTATAACAAATTCGCTAGACTCTCCTCTGATGAAATGATATATAGATTCATCAGATATCGTATCAATCTCTGGGAATTTACGTGAGTAATACTGTTTTCTGATACACGACGAAGGAATTATATCTGAAACATGCACTTCGTCTTCAGAACGCCTTTTCTGGCTATATCTAGATCTTAGATTCAGTTTGAGAATATTAGTAAATTCGTCATCTCGTCTGACCAGTACAGTCATATCTTTGCAAGACAAAATTTAGACCGGTACATAAAAAAAATCTCAGTATGATAATCTGTACAGGACTTGGATAATTGCTGTCTTTTACCTTGATCTGAACCGTTCATAATACTATTTCGATAATCTGATTTGATCCATTTTTGTGTTCCTATCGTTATGGATTGGCAAGATGTAATCTAAGCTTTGCCTATTCTGACCTCTAATTCTTGAAATAATAAATCTCGGCAAAGGTGATAATTACATTTAGTAGCCAATAGATGTACAACACACAAATAATCAACCTAATCATAGAAAATCGATATTACCATTGAAATTTCATTTTGCCAAGTGTAAAACATGACTACCATGTTAGGAGAGAAGCAGAACGTAGAGGAGTCTCGTTGATATACTAGAACAGGTTAGTATCTTGTTAAAACGTCCAAATTCTACTCATATTAGATTATCCATTCTAAGCCTCTGGGCGTACAAGATATATTCCTGTGTCATTCCCCTTTAATTGCTTCGCAAATTGTCCGAAGATAGTAGTGATCTAGATGGTGTTGGGAGTTATTGAGAATTGTTGATATAAATAATGTTCAGTTAGATGTTGCAAAATTTAGAAAAACGAATGTAACATTTTCAGATAATATTATAAAAAAAACAAGTGCTATTATAGCGTCAGTAGAGAAGTTGGGGGATCGTGGACTCCTTAAGTATACTCAAGAGTTCGAAGGCGTCGAATTGAAAACTCTCAGAGTGTCTGAGGACGAAATTAGATCTGCATACAAAAACGTCACCTCTCTGCAGTTGAGATCAATAAATGCAATGCGAAAGAGATTGGTTAGACTCGAATCTAATCTGCTTGATCATCTCAGTAGCATTAAATCACGGTTTGACCGAATAAAAGTAACAAGACTACTTAGACCCATAGAGAGTGTTGGTTGCTATGTACCGGGAGGAAAAGCTAGATACCCTAGTACCTTGCTGATGTGCTGTACTCCAGCAAATGTGGCCGGAGTCAAGAGATTAGTAGTGATCACTCCACCTCGGAAGGATGGAAGTATTGATCCTCTGACCCTGGTGGCTGCTGATATCTGCAAAGTACAGGAAGTTTACAAACTTGGGGGAGCTCAGGGAATAGCAGCGCTAGCCTTTGGAACAGAAAGCATTAGGAAAGTTGACAAGATTGTGGGACCAGGGGGTATTTTTGTAACCGCCGCCAAAAATATGGTTTCCCATAGAGTTGCAATAGATATGGTCGCCGGTCCTACAGAATTGTTGGTATTCGCTGATTCAAAATCACATCCCCGACTCGTGGCTATTGATTTGATTTCTCAATCTGAACACAGTAGCGACACGCTTTGTGGTGTTGTTACCACATCGAGACGTATGGCCATGCGAGTTAAAGAAGAGATTAATAAGCTGATTAGAAGCAAAGATGGTATCCTAAGGGGCGATATAATTTCGCAAAGTCTCAATGAGAATGGTTTTGTTGCAATATGCAAACGAGAATCGGATGCTATCGATTTTATAAATGAATTCGCGCCTGAACATTTAGAGATAATGACTGTTAACGCGGGTTCGGTAGTTAAGAAAATAAGATCTGCAGGCCTCATTCTCATTGGAAAATACACCCCATCTGCAGCTAGTGATTATTGTCTAGGTTCAAATCATGTGTTACCTACCCTAGGATTTGCTAAGTCGCGGGCTGGGTTATCTGTTATGGACTTTTTAAAGATGATAAGTTGCATTGAATTAAACGCAAAAGAGCTAAAAAAGATTGAATCTTGTGTCAGGGAAATCACAACGGCAGAGGGATTGTTTAATCATTACAAAGCAGTAGAAGGAAGATTTTTGAAATGACGTCAGAATGGCTCTCAAAAAGGCTGTTGGAACTGTCCAAACTTGACGCCTATATCAAGCCTGCTACTAGTGACAAAGTTGTAAAAATGGATGCTAATGAGAATCTTGCTTTGTCTCCACAATTCCTTAATGATATTGTGTCTAAAGCAGTCTCCATGACTGACTTGAGATATTATCCTGCCGAAGAATTAGAGAAGTTCTATGAGGAGCTATCACGGTATTTGGACATAAACAAGAAGCATATTGCTGTTAGCAATGGTTCCGATCAAATCATAGAATCTTTGCTATCGACATTAGGAAAAAGAGGAAATGTTACTATTGTCGAACCGACTTTCTCATATTTCATAAATCGATGTAAATTGCATGACATATCGATTGAAAGTGTTCCTTTGAATGAAATAGATAATAGCATTCCATTATCAAGATTTATGAACAGTGCAAAAAAATCAAATATTGTGTATATTTGTTCTCCTAATAATCCTACTGGAAATCAGTTTGACAAGGAAACCATGCTAGAGGTTATTGAAACACTTAGCGACAAATTGATAATAGTTGATGAGGCGTATGTAGAATTTGGGAATTATAGTTTATCCCAATTCGTAGCTAAATATGATAATTTGGTAGTTCTTCGGACTATGTCAAAAGCGTTTGGATTAGCAGGTGCTAGGATAGGGTATCTAATCTGCCATGAGAATTTTGCAGAGATTTTTAGAACGCACATCCAATCCCCCTATCCAATTAATAGCTTGTCACTAACCGTTGCAACATCTGCTTTATCCTCGTCTCATTACTTTATGGAGATAGTTCAATTTGTCCAACAACAAAGAAACAAGTTGTTTCTAGCCCTTAGTAATATGCGAAGAATTAAACCATTCCGATCGGACTCAAATTTTGTCTTTTTTGAATCTTTTGAATCATACGACTCAATTCAAGAAGAGCTTAGTCATGAATTGATATCAATTAAGGCTTTAGGTGATTTTTATGAATATAGGGGGTGCTTTAGGGTTACAGTTGGTACTCAAGAAATGAATGAAAAATTCATCGATTCGATGAGAAAAATCATGTCAAAGGATGGATAAAACTGTCTCACTCACCAAGCTTCTTTTAATGGAGGGTACGCAAGTTCTACAAGAAGAATATAGATGGCATCCTCTTTGATGTGGACGGAGTTCTAATAGACACTCGACTTTCGTACAATCTAGCTATCAAAAAAACGGTCGAACATGTTCTTAACATTTTGGATATGGCCAAGACGATTCAGTCTGTATCAGACAATATCCTTCTTAAGATGCGTCGAACTGGAGGCTTTAATAACGATACTGATACAACGTATGCCCTGATCCTTACTTTACTGGTAAGTCAGAGTACAAGCACGAAAGAATTAGAAAGCATTCTCTTTGGTACAGCCAATGAGATTGATGCAAGAGGCATAATTTCTGTAGAAAGGTATCTGTCAACACTCTATTCTAGAGCTACGGTAAAGAGAATAAAACACAAGTTGAGTTATCCTGGACCTGTTGGGGAGAGTATTGTGACAACTGTGTTTGATGAAGTTTTTTATGGAGCCGAATTATTTAAGCAGAGATACGGCATTTATCCTAAATACTATTTTGGTGACGGTCTAATCGAAAATGAAAAGGTTGTGATCACCAAGGGGACTACAAGGTTCTTGTTAAATAAATTCAACGATAGTATTGGGGTTGTTTCAGGAAGGAGTAAATTGGCCTTTGAGTATTCTCTTCAAGGCATACTATCAACTTTTAACAGAGAAGCATGCATATTTTTGGAAGACGAGCCAAGAAAAATTGCAAAGCCTAATCCTTATGGACTTGGAAAAGCAATGAAACGAATGCTAACAAAGCATGCTATATACGTAGGTGATTCTGTAGAGGATATAATTATGGTCGGAAAGGCGAAAGAAGAGATGGGCCTAGATGTTGAATTCATTGGAGTATATGGATCTACTCCTAACCCTATGGAAACTAGAAAAGCGCTTAAGGAAAATGGTGCAGAGCTAGTATTAAAAAGCGTCAATAATCTGCCAAATATATTAAATAAAGTAATGTGAATACTTGATCGCATTTGATTGAAGAAAGTAGGCATGAAAGGATTGGGGAAACTACTCGCTCCACCAAAGAAACAAATCTCAAAGTTACAGTCAATCTAGATGGAGCAGGGAAGGCGAACACCTCAACTGGATTGCCTTTTATAAATCACTTAATAGATTCTCTCGCAAGACATAGTATGGTTGATATCAATGTACTTGCTAATTCAAATGATAATATCGTACACCACTTGATCGAGGACACTGCTATTTCTCTTTCCCGTGCTCTAGATAAGGCACTAAGCGACAGGAAACATATCTATAGGTTTGGTTATGCGATCGTCCCGATGGACGATTCTCTGACAATCGCTTCTATTGACCTTGTTAGGCGGCAATATAGCAAGATTTCGTTGTCTCTCATCAACGATAAGATTGAGGGAATTTACAAAGAAGACATAGAGCATTTTGTTCGATCGCTTGCAGAGAACCTAAACGCATGTGTTCATATTGATGTTAAGTACGGGAAGAATGATCATCACAAGGTTGAATCTGTAATAAAGGCATTTGCGATCGCATTTCGTATGGCTATAAATTTTGATCCTAGGAGTCAAGGAATTGCCAGTACCAAAGGGGAGATGTAATGGCCAAACTGGCTATTTTCGACTATGGGGCTGGAAATCTATTTAGTTTAGAATCCTCTATGCGGAATAATGGGGCTAAACGAGTATCAATAATTAGAGACATGGATGCTCTAGAAGAATTTGATGGTCTGGTTCTACCAGGAGTAGGGAATTTCGATCCTGCCATAATATCTCTTGAACCCTTCAAGGGAACACTAGAAAAAGCAATTGTAGGGGGAACACCAATTCTGGGAATATGCTTAGGAATGGAAATGTTCCTAGAGAAAAGCGAAGAAGGGAAGCTAGATGGGCTCAAGTTGTTAGAAGGTTACGTACAGATGCTTGACAAGAAACAGGTAAAGGTTCCACATATTGGTTGGAATAATCTGATTATTACTAACAAGAGCGGCAAATTACTCAGCGGCGTACAGGACGGATCATGGGTATATTTTGTTCATTCATATAGAATCGTATCGCAAGAAATGGAGATCACTATGGCAACCGCCGAATATGGGACTAAGTTTCCTGTAGTAATAGAGAAGGATAATCTCTTTGGAACCCAATTCCATCCAGAAAAATCAGGAGCAATAGGTGAGAAGATAATTAAGAATTTCATCGGAGTGTGCGATAAGGGTAGATGATGGTTATCCCTGCGATTGATCTGTTAGATGGGAAAGTTGTAAGATTAGTAAAAGGGGATCCTGAAAATAAGACCATCTATAGCGACGACCCTGTTGAAGTGGCTAAGAGGTGGGCTGCTGAAGGGGCAGAAATGTTACACATAGTTGATCTAGATGCAGCTTTACAGACGGGAAACAACAATCGGAAAATGATATACAAAATAGCAGCATCTATTCAAATACCGGTACAGGCCGCTGGAGGAATAAGATCAGTTGACACTATTAATGAAATGTTGAAAAATGTGAATAAGATCGTTCTGGGCACGATCGCTTTTCAGGAACCAGATCTTATAGGAAAGATGATCAAGAAAAAGAAAGAGAGAATCGTACTTGCTGTAGATCATCGTGATAGAACGGTAGTAGTGAATGGTTGGAAAGAAAAGACAAATTTCTCGATTAAAAATGCCATTTATGATTTTCAAGCAGTAGGGATTTCAGAATTTTTACTGACAAGCGTTGAAAAAGATGGTACTCTTTCCGGTCCAGATTTTTCTAGTTTACAACACGCTTCTACTGTTCCCGGCGTAAAAATAATTGCAAGTGGAGGAGTTTCCAGCTTGGAAGATATCTTACGAGCACGAACAGCCGGGTGCTCTTCAATAATTTTAGGGAAAGCACTCTATGACAGAAGGATAAGTATCGCGCATGCGAATGCTATAGCGTAAAGATATGACACTTGCAAAAAGGATTATTCCTTGCTTAGATGTTGATGCCGGTAATGTTGTCAAGGGCGTAAATTTCTCTGATGTGAAAGTCGCTGGTGACCCTGTATTTTTTGCAGAAAAGTATACTCATGAAGGAGCAGATGAGATAGTCTTTCTTGATATCAATGCTTCACATGAAGGCAGAGAAGCTTTGAAAACTGTCATCAAGGAAGTAGCAAGTGTTATCAACATACCATTTACTGTAGGAGGTGGTATCAGGAATCTTCATGACGCAAGAGAGATTTTGTTAAGCGGGGCAGATAAAGTCTCAATTAACACTGCAGCAGTAAAGAATCCAGAACTTGTGTCTGAATTAATGAATCTTTTTGGCAAGCAGTGTGTTGTTGTGGCTATGGACGTAAAACGGCGTCACGTTGGCCACTCAACTGAAAAGAAACGGTACTGGTTTGAAGTAAGGATATATGGCGGCCGTGAAAACACAGGTATTGAAGCAATAGAATGGGCCAAGAAAGTAGAGAAATTAGGAGCTGGAGAAATCCTGCTGACAAGCATTGATAAAGACGGGACCGAAAATGGATATGACCTTGAATTGATTCGAGCTATTAGTAGAGCAGTTCGGATTCCAGTTATAGCATCTGGTGGGTGTGGGTCACAAGAACACATACTCGAAGTATTTCGTGAGACCGATGTAGAGGCTGCTTTAGCTGCTTCAATTTTTCATTATGAAAAAGCAACTGTCAATTCCGTGAAGCAGTATCTTAAGAGGAACCGAATAAATGTCAGAATTTGAAAGCTTCAGTCGTGGAACATCTACTTACATGGCAGGGTAAAACAAAAGGTGGCACCTTTCTCTCCTTCGGTATTGTTTTGGACCCAGATTCTACCTCCATGCGCCTGTATAATACTTTTTGATACGAACAACCCCAGCCCAGTACCTTTATCTGACCTTGTGACAAACTTTTCAAAAATCCTTGGCACTATAGCTGGATCTATACCACAACCAGTATCTGTTATTTTAACAACAGCAATCTGCCTCCCTTCATTTTCTTGCGGTCGTTCTTTTCTTAAAGTTACTAATATTTTCCCTTCATTTGTGAATTCCAACGCATTACCTATCATGTTGCGAACAACTTGGGATATCCTTTCCTTATCAGCTTCAACAACTATATTTTCGTTTGGAGGTTCATATATTACAGATACGTCTTTTCCACTACTTGCAGAATTAGTACCTTCTTTGTAATAATCTTGTGCTATACTGAAAACCAATTCATTCAATTCGAATGTGACTTTTCTTAAAGTTAATCTCTGACTCTCGATTCTACTTGCATCAAGTATATTTTCCGCAAGTCTTTGGAGCCGTTCGGCATTTCTAATGATGACATCTAGTGATTCTTGCTCCTTGCCTTTCATGTATTCCCTCTCATATCTGAGAAGATGAGCTAAACCAACTATGGGTTGAATAGGTGTTCTTAGCTCGTGCGCGGCAACATTCATGAATTCTTTTTGCATTTGATTTGCCTTCTTCGATTCTAAATTAATAACTCGCTCATTCCAAAGAAGTTCAAACATCCATCTATACAAGTCCGCACTTCTTTTATTATTTGAATAGATGGCAAAACCAATCGCTTCTAGAAAGCTTTCTGCTTCTGGTTTTACGAGCTCTACTCTTAGGAATTTTATGCTATCGATTATGTACAGTCCATGCTGTGAATTGCTGCCATCGATCAATTTAACATTCGGTGAGGCATTGGATATTTTTTTCTGAGTCAATTTATTCTCTTCAGATAATGGGCAAATAATCTTAATTACAGCGCCATTTCTGGACGCATTTACCAGTGAATCAACCACACCAAGTTTATCTATCCTAATTAAAGCTCTATCATTGGGAAGAAGTAATACAACTTCGTCTAATGCAGATTTTGCGAGATCGATTAGAATCTCACTTATCCTTTTAGTATCATTGATGATTTCGAAGAATTCTGCCTGTACACCCCTCTCTATCTCTTCAATCCTCTGTTCAGCCGGGACAGACTTATCCCAAAGGCTATTGAAAAGATATTGTTGCTGCTCAATAATACCCTTGACATTACTGTAAATAATATGTGATTGAATTGAAGGTTGAATTTCTACGTTAGAAGTCACGATACCAATATAATCAGTATTTCTTACTGCAAAATTTGCTTTAATTCCTTCTACATGGCGGACGACTTCGGCAAATTTCATCAACTCCTTACAATAGTTAATATTTTCACTGCCAATGTCTGTAAGGAATCTTAATCTAATACCTCCTTGTTCTTTTTTGGCATTTTCCATTAGTTTCTTGTAAACCTTAAGAAGCAATGCAGGGGCATTTGAATCGCCACAGGCGTCTATTCTATCTTCACCAGATAAAAATTGTAGTATGGAATTCATTATATTTTCTTCACCATACAGTACTTCAGTCTTCTTAGAATGATTATCTGGGGAAGATATCAATTGGACAGAAATTAATGTATACTAGATTTATAATTAAGCATTACTACAATTTGAAACGACCACAAGTATGGAGATAGTAGGTTCTTGCTGCTCTTATGATGAATTGCTGTTTGTATAGAAATTTAAAGGCTAAACCATAGAAGAAAAATTTACCTCTAAAATTCATATACTGATAATAGGTACTCCATCTCAGTGATGGATTGTAACCCAAATTATCGAGATATTATGTGTAGGAGATGAAATACTCACAGGATTAGTTTTAAACACCAACTCAGAGTGGCTCTCAAAAAAGATTACAGGAATCGGGGGGTATGTAAATAGGGTTACGATAGTAGGTGATGACGTTTGTGAGATTTCATCGGCAATAAACGAAACTCTAGAAAGAGAAACAGATTGCTTAATAATAACAGGGGGTTTAGGTCCGACTCCCGACGACAAAACATTGGAAGGTGTTTCTAGTGCATTGAGACGTAAGCTTGAATTGAGTGAAAAAGCCGTGGATATGATGAGGAAAAGCTATGAGAGACTTTCAATTGAGTATCAGTTAAACGAATCTCGGTTAAAAATGGCCATGCTGCCTAAAGGTTCTATACCTATTCAAAATATAGTTGGTATCGCTCCGGCAGTTATGATAGAAATAAAGTCAACAACACGCCGTTCCAGCAGAAGGATTTTTTGCTTGCCCGGGGTTCCCATGGAATTGGAAGGGATCTTTTCAATTTTTGTAATCCCAATTCTTAAAAAAGAAATTGGGACAAGATTCAACGTCATCGAAACCACTCATGAGGTAATAGGAGTAGGTGAATCCTTCCTTGCCCCCGTCCTCCTCAAGATAAAGGATTCAGGCCCACCACAATCAGTGTATGTAAAAACACACCCTAAGGGATATACTTCAGACCATAAACCAATAATACAAATTCAAATTGTTTGTAAAGGGGAGGATAGAAAAAAAAATCAGTCAAGATATAATGAAACCTTCAGTCTTCTAATGGATGAAATTGAAAGGCTAAAGGGAAAAGTTATCGCCTAAATTGGATATCAGGTATAAGAAAGGGTACGTGATTCCAATCATCAGAAAAGTAGGTAATAGATATCTGATTTATTGTAATGTACCATCTCCTATCTCCTATCTCCGTAAACATTGCGCTATTGCAAGGGTGAAGCATCTTTCTCAACCACCTTTCTTGATCCATTCCATTGTGTGAAACACATTTATCATAAAGATAGGAAATGATAAATGCCATAAGAATAGGACGAATCAATTAGAGATATTTTAATTTGTCCTTGAGAATAAATTGGGGGGATACTGAGGATGATTGAGATCTGGTCTCCCAATGACGAGTAGTAGTTGCATTGAAATAAATATTCGAAACAATACAAAAGAGAAAAGCTGAAAATTTATGACAAATGGTAAGATTATAGTTCTAGAGGGAATAGATAAATCGGGGAAAACAACGCAATCAAAGCTGCTCGTGGATCGTGTTACCTCAACGACAAGCTTTAAGGCAGTGCAAATGAATTTTCCCAATTATAGTACTTTAAGCGGAATCGAAATCCATAGGCACCTGAAAGGTCAGACACATTACAATCCACATGCGTTACACGTTTTATTTACACTAAATAGGTATGAAGAGAAGCCTGTCATTGAGAGATTACTTGATGAGGGATCGATCATAGTTATGAACCGCTATTATCAAAGTAATATTATTTATGGATTAGCTGACGGAATTACTAGACATGAATGGCTTGAATCTCTCGACGGAGAGATGCCACAAGCTAATCTAATTATAATACTGGACATATCGGTAGAGGAATCTATGTCCAGAAATTCGAATCCAGACGTCAATGAACAAGATAAGAATTATCTTAGAAAGGTAAGAAGCTACTTTATTAAATATGCCAACGTCTACGGATGGAAGATAGTTGATGCAAACAACAAGTCAAAGGAAGAAATCCACGGGGAAGTGACTAAAATAGCTGAGCGATATAAGATAATCTGAATTATCCCATCAAGTCGAGCAGTTATTTACTTGATTTTGGCAGCTTGTGGTGTTCAGTGCGCTGACCTGTAGTTGCCTGAATAACATGAATACTTTTTTACTGTTTAGGTAAATATTAGTCACGGGGATTCACCTATCAATATTCCTTAATTGCAAGGTTTCCGAAAGTCTTAGGTATTCAGCTGATCAAAACAAACATTTAGCCAATCATCGACTAATTTCAGAGACTATTTCGCCATTCAAATTATCAATGAAAAATGTGAAATTATTCTTCTTATCTGCCACTTTCCACACAAAGTAATTGGCATTGTTTATAGTCGGATGAGAATCGCCTAAATATCGGCCAACATTGTTGGAATTGATGTTTGATTCGTAGAAAGACCCATTTCCTTTTATATGCACATATTCTGTAACAAAATCTCGTCGATCGGAGGAGGTAAAATTCCTATTATCAATCACAATTGAGATGGCGTTTTCCTTTGATATTGGCGTCCTACTTAGGGTAGGTCTTTCGAGCGAGGTAACTATCCCTATATAAACTAAAATTGTCACAACGACACTGATGGTCACGGTTAATGCAAATTTCTTATCAATTTTCATATTATCCTTTCTCTTATGTACGCTAGATAAATTCATTGGGGGAGATCTTATTATTCGAAATGTTCCGAGATTCTAATTGTTGTATGAGGAAGTGAAATATATAAAAAGTCGTGATCCTCGGATCTAGTAAGTCTTTCACAAGCAAAAATCAATACAGGCGAATGAC
>DASSCH010000192.1:0-4109 GCA_035697905.1 Nitrososphaeraceae archaeon | reverse complement strand
TATCTCTTTGTCGATAACGTAATCGAATAATCCCCAACTGTTAAAGCCTCTGCGAAGCACGGTAAGTTCCTGACGTGTTGGTTCTCTATATGGTATCAAATCTGCTCACTAAGTAATTGTGGCAAAGGCTCATCAGCACTTCCTTAGCTTTGCAAGAAAAAAACCAACTGTATTATGCAAATGTGGATACAGTCTTGCAGTACGGCTAAGGCTTGAATGAAATCTTCGATCACCAAAATGAGTTAAACCGGGGAGCCCATGATTAACGGGTTCGATGACGATTGAGTTACCCAAGACCTTTAACAATTCATCTATCACTACTTCATTCTCCTCCGGCGCAAAAGAGCACGTCGAGTACATCATGAGGCCTCCTGGCTTAACAATCTTAGTCGCTTCTAAAAGCATCTCTTGCTGTCGCCGGCTGCACAATTCAATATCAGAGGGATCGTGGCTAGTTTTTCTTGTTTTGTCTTTGGAAATAATACCTTCACCTGTGCATGGGGCATCAAGCAATACACGATCGAATGTCAGGTTTAAGCTGCCGGCTGATCGAGCATCGATGTTGTATACTGAAGTGTTTAGTACTCCACACCTTGACAAATTAAAAATTATCGATGGGATCCGTCTTCGATTGGACTCAATAGCGCATATCGCCCCTGAGTTGCACATTTTCTGTGCCATGAAACTTGTTTTGCCTCCCGGGGCACTAGCCATGTCTATATTTTGTTGATTTAAAGTAACGTTCAGTTCCTCGACTGTAATACAAGAGCTGAGGTCTTGAATGTAATATAATCCAGCTAGGTATTCAGGAGTAGCTCCAATTGGAACGGAAGTACGAACTACTCTATAAACTTCATGTAGCTTTGTGGGCTCCAGCTCAATATTCCTAGCATCAAGCAATCTTAGAAGAGGCTTAGGGCTAATCTTTAGGGTATTAGTTCGAATGTATGCACTTGAAGAAGATTCCATCAAGGCCAAGCATTTCTCTGCATCAGGCATGTATTCAAGGAACCGGCCAATCATCCATTCATGGTACCCATAAGTTTCAGCCAGTTCTCGTGAAGCGTTTGTCTGTGGAAAAATTGCAGTTCTCAATTAACCAGGTTATCAATTACTTGTTAGTCATCCTGTATTAATTAGTACCCAGACATATTAGAAAATAAGTAATGTGTAAAGTGAACTGAGAAATGGTGTCCTGGCAATAACCCTCCTTCTGTTTTAAGTGGGATTCCGCTTAGCGGCCTACCTTAGCTGCTGCAGGGTCTTATGCTCAGTTTGGCCTTGCTCCACTCGGGGCGGCAGTTTCATTCCAGTTAAGGACACTCAGGCTATTCACCATCACAGCTTTATTACTCGTCCAGACTGGATATCTTTTCTGTTCCGGAGCCGACCGTCTCCGATCGATCATCCCTGATCCGAATGCCTGCATAGAGGGAGGAGTTTCCTCTCTTTCGAGTAGCCCACACACCAGCTCACCACCTCTCAGCTCCTCATTATCCCTAGCCATAATTTAAGTTCCTTGTTCAAAATACTGACGCTGGATTTCGTAAACTTCATCCTCATTCATAGCCCTAGAATATTCTTGTAACGCATATAAATTGAGTTCATAGAAGGTGTGTCCCCATTTGAACTTGTCAAGTATAGCAAACGCTTCTGAATCATATCCGAGTATTAAAAGTGCCCCTGATAGTGCTTCAACACTTGACAGTTTCCCCAATTTTGCGTAGTTGACTGGGTTTCCAGCTAATAATGCAGGGAGTCTGCGTAATAAGGGATAAGATTGCCATTTTCGGTTTTGTAGGATTGTGCTAGATCGTTCCCACGAACAATCAATAACGCATAAGGCGGAGGAGAGACCTCGATCGTTTCGTGTCAGACAGGCTCTAGAAAACGGGTTCAAGACCAAGGTATCATGTCTAGGTCGAACGACCGTTTTCAATAAATGGAATTTAACGAGTTTAGTAGCTGTGCACTTTGATGGATTATCTTGCTTCAACAGGATGGCAAACAAGTTCATAAGGTAGCTTCTTCAATTAAATGCGGCATCAAGTTCTTTAATCCTTGCTATTGGTTCAGGATCCAAAAAAGAGGGAAGAATTAGCTGACTGCTAATTCTTTTAGGTTCACAGACAGCTGGTCTCTATTGCGCTAATCTGTTCTTAACTATCTCCTTAATCGTTTCTACATCCAAGATTCCTGCATCAATTGGAAGCTCTGTTGGCGACATTTGTTGCTGGTTTCCCAATCCAGTTTGTGGTTGTTGTTGCTGCTGCTGAATTGGTTGTTGTTGTCCATCTTGTGGCTGAGTTTGACTTAAGGGCTGCATCTGTTGTTGTTGATCTCCAGGCTGTTGCAATGCAGATGGCATGTTTTCAAATCCAGGCATATTTGAAGCAGGCGATGTTGGAGCATTCTGCATTAATGGACCTAGATCGTGTGTCGGATTAGGACCAAAAACTTGCCCATAACAATCAACTACATCATCTTGGCTCAAAATACTATCGTCTGAGGATAGATCTGAAACGCATGTTGAATATTCTCCAAGATAATCTTCAGGGACGCCACCGTCGTTGTTGCTTGAGTCGGAACTATCATTATCACCACTACCATCATCACTTTCTTCATCATTTTCGCTACCACTATTACCATTGCTGTTGCCGCTATCATCTGCACTGTTGTCATTCGCATTGTCGTCATTACCGCTACTACCATCATCGCTATTACTTGTGTCATCGTTTCCATTATCGTCGCTTGGTTCCGCGGCTTCAATACTAGAGCTTGCTAATACATTTGATGGTATAGAAGTACCTAATACCATCATTAATGCTGCAGCTATGACTGCTATCGTTAGCAATTCTTTGTTGTCAGACATCGCAAGATTTCCTTTTACATATTTATTAAGCGGTAGGACGAAGACTAGTATAACTATGCATTCAAATATTGCTTATTCAGAATCTTATTATCTTAATATAAAGAAGAATTTAGCTGTATTGATTTGAATTTGTAAGTTACCATCGTTTAACTTGGTGTATTTCGAAAACAGGACTACTATATTCATACTAGAGAAGCTAGTATGACTTAGAATTTTTTCATTATTCTATTTGAAAGTTCAGAAGCAATCTGTAGTTCATCTAAATAAGTCTCTACATCCATTTCTTGGATTTTACCCTCATCGATATCTATGATATAGATCATATGTAACCTGCCGTTGAGAATGTCGTCTACTTCTATTGGAGGATCCTTGTAATAGTTATCACATACGAGTTTTAGTTTCTGAATCTCGTTGGCTTTCCTGGCACGCACTGGAAATCTAAAAAGGCTTGGGATCGGCAGAACGCTTACAGGAGTTGTTGCGAGGACAAATTTGTTGGCATGCTTGCTGTATCTAGAGACCTTGCTAGCAATTCTTGCAACATAATAAGCCGTTGGATCCAGAGCATGCTCAGGAGGTATGAAGCCAGTTTCAATTTCAACAATTGCTTCACCGTCACCTTTACTCGCAAAGACGTCGCAAACCAAAATATCGGTCAATCTTCTCTCAACATCGACGGTATACCCAAACTCTATAAGGTGTTTTGCACAGACAAGTTCCATAACAGAGTGATTTATTTTTACCAGATTACGTTTGTAAAGATCAACTAAGCGATTTCTCACAAAATCAAGTCTATCAATTACCTCTGCCGATGAATTCTTTGTCATACGCTCTGAAAGGGAGGACACGTCAGCAGTAAATCTAAATAGATCCAATTACTGATACTGGTGGCTCTAAACAATCATTCGCTTAAATTGGTTTCAGTTCAAGGCAAGACTAAAAGCCCCCTTCCAATGATACAATGTGATCGTAGAATGAACAAGATTTCAAATGTTACAGTTCTAGGGTCTGGGACTATGGGACACGGAATAGCACAGATTGCCGCAATGGCGGGCTTCAAGGTTTTCTTGAGGGATGTAGAGCAGAGGTTCCTGGATAATGCTATGGATAAGATCAGATGGTCACTAAATAAGTTGGTTGAGAAAAACAAGATGACCAAAGAATCGTTTGAGCAGACACTTTCCAGATTATTACCTGTGATAGACCTCAAAGAAGGCTTGAAAGATGCAGATCTCGT
>DASSCH010000191.1:0-4182 GCA_035697905.1 Nitrososphaeraceae archaeon | reverse complement strand
ATTATGTTCCTATTTAATGTCGCCTACCTATTCACAAAACTGTTTTATACTATGTAAAACAATACGCAATTGGCAGTTTGGACCTTTAAATCACTCATAAAGACCCACTGTCAATCTAAAGTTACGGGATAGGCGACCAATGCGCCTGACACATTGCTTATTGGTCGTCTGTCTTTATTTGTATAAAAAATTGAAAATTGAAATATTATTATCGCAGACAAGTCGAACATAAATGAGTATGTCTGAACAACCTAATGTTGAAGTAGACTTGTCCGTTCGATCCAATGATGGACCAACTCAAAATGAGATAGATGAGTGGACTCGTAGGTCTCAAAAGGAGGGGATTTGTGGAATTGTTAATTGTTTTAAAAAACCAACTTTTCTCTGTGTAAAATGTAAAAACAATTATTGTCCTGAGCATTTTGAATCGCATTTTGATATACTGCCAGATGGTACATTTGAATACCCAAGGAGTGCGAACAAAAGTTTAGATCGCTATACACATTGACAAGGATGTGACTTATTGTATTCCTTTTTCCGGGTCATGCACGTTTTATCTCTACTAATAATATTGTTCAGATCTGGCGACATAGAGTAGAAATCTCGTTTAGATTATCGAGGTAAACCAGTATTTTAGATCCACTAGTATGATCGTGTCTTGCAATTTACACTTTGTAGTATAATGTTTCTTTTCAAAGTCATTTTCCTGCACTTGGTGCAACATATCCCTTCAGATCTTCCCCAATTACTACGTCCTCTTCTGGGGGAACATAGTCGACTACTCCATACCTGCCAGGATATTTCTTCTGTGTTGCCAAAGCTACTGCAACAAAGATTATCACAGATATTACTGGAGGTATCAGGGTATCTAATCCTGATAATTCTGCTGGAATTAAGTAGAATAAGGCCAGTCTTAGTAATGAACCAACAATCAGCGACGACAATGCTGCTGGCATATTGGCCTTCTTCCAGAATAAGCCAAATGTTAGCGGAGCCCAAGCACCTGCAAATACGATATCAAATGCAAGGATCAGATAAACACCGGGCTGCGGGATCTGATATGCAAGTACAAAAGCAGCTATCATCATAGGAATAGTGAAAATACGCGTTACCATTAGTAATTTCCTATCATCCAACCCTGGGCGTTTTAGTACCCTTTTCAAAACATTTCTTTGAACAATGTTTCTTGACATGACACTGGAAATGGCGAGCAAGCCACCATTTGCAGTTGACATCGAAGCACCAAGAACTCCCATGAGTAAAGCTAATCCAATGACGAATGGTACATGGTTTATCGCCAGATCAGGGTAAGCCGTATAGGGATCAACCAAATCTGGTAGAAAATACAGCGCAACTATTCCCATCATGCTTGTGGGAATAATCGTCAATATTGTTAATCCTGCTCCCATGAAGGCTCCTCTTCTCGCAGTTTTACCGTCCCTAGCTGAGAACACCCTTTCCATAAAGTCTAATGCTACGATATCCCCTATAGCTAGTGCCATTATTCCCGCCCAGTTGACAAGTGCACCATTTCCGATATCAGTTAACCCTGATAAATCCAAGTACTCGGGTGGGGCGCTGCCAAGAATAGTATCAAAACTGACGCCCGCAAAGCCTCCTGCGAAGAACAGAAATGCTGCCCAAAATGCAACAATTGCCAAATAGATTTGAAAAATGTCTGTATATGCCGAGGAGAATAGGCCTCCGGCGTATGTATAGATCAACACGATTATCGCTCCAATTAGCATTGCCCAAAAGAAGTCGATATGTAAGACGACCGACAAGATGTATCCGGTCGCCGCAAAATTGCCTGCTACTAGTACTACGAAGCTTATCATCATAAGGATTCCGGAAATGCCTTCACTTGCATTACCATACCTTCTGAAATAGAAATCAGGCAAAGTAAGCATTGACATTTTATTAAGTTTCTTTGCATAGAATATTGCCGTTAAGATGAGACATCCCGCAAGTCCTATTGGAATTGCGGCTCCTGACCAGAATCCAAATTGATAAACAAGGGAGACGTTTCCAAGTGATGAATTACCATCGATAGATTGAGCAGCGAGCATAGTCCCCACGAAGAAAAGCGGCAAACTCTTGCCAGCGACCATAAACCTTTTGCTGCTTTTCTTTACAAATTTAGAAGCCAAAGTCCCAACAATAACAGAAAGTGCTAAAAATGCGATGACACCAATCGCATATCCGTCTACCAAAGAGATGCCTCCAGGTTTAACTTTACAAGAGGTACGTTACCACTAGTCGAACTAGTAGGAACAATGCTACCCGATTGCACATTGGATTCTAAACGTGAAATTATATAAATTTTAGGCCAAATAATGTAAATTACGGATATGAGAGTGAACGAACATTCGTATACTACATGTAATCAGTCGATAAAAAGCAATTATTGGAGTTATATGCCCAAGTTACTCTTGATCTGAGTTATAATCGCCTGATTTTCAGAATCTTCGGCAATTTATTTTAGGTAAGCAGGTATAATCAATTTATCAATGATCGAATTCTCATTGTTACATCAAACAAGCCTTATATAGTTCAAATCAGACACGTGGAGGATACATGGATCCTCGCACTGAGCAGCTATTCGGTAATGGCTTTAGCAGAAATCGAGAGGGCGAGAGTCGTCGATATAATCTCTTGGCAGCTACATTGATCTCAAACTTGATTAAAAATTCGCTTGGTCCTTGTGGATTGGAAAAGGTGTATATCGATATTATGGGAGAGATCACGGTGACAAAGGATGGTTCAGCGATACTGCGAAAACTTGATGTTGAACATCCTGCTGCAAAAATTCTGATAGAGGCAGCGAATGCAGTAGACAATGAGGTCGGAGACGGTACTACATCAGTTATCATCCTGTCTGGAGAATTATTGTTCAAGGCACAAGAATTGTTGTTCTATGGAATTGCTCCATCAATCATAATTGATGGATATCTCAAGGGCTTGGAAATTTCACTTCAAGTACTGAGTCAAATTTCATTATCCTCAACCAGCATAAATAGAGAAGTAATGAGTAAGCTGGCCGAGAGTTGTCTCCAAACTAGATCTATCTCCAATGTAATTATTAGAAAAAATACTAGTGTTGCTGATCTAGTTGTAGAGGCCGTTTGGAGCATAACTGATTTGAGGAACAAAACTATAGATTTAGATAATATCAAAATAGAGGAAAAACTTGGTAACTCTTCTGATACCACCTTGATAAAAGGCACTGTGATTGACAAGACCTTTGATGCTTCAATCAGGGTCAGACAGATTGAGAACGCCAAAATACTTTTGACCAACGAAGAACTCGACAGAACCAGGACCCGGACCAATTCTGAATTGGATATCTCATCATTTGATCAGTTAGAGAAATACCACAAATCAGAATATGAACTACTCGAGGCAAAGGTACAGAATATCATTGATTCTGGTGCGAATTTCGTGATCTCTCAAAAGGGAATAAACAAGATAGTTCAACAGCACTTATCAAGAGCAGACGTTCTCACTCTTCAAAGAGTTAAAGAAAATGACATGCTCTGGTTGGAGAAATCAACAAGTGCAAGAGTTGTTAAAGATTTGAATGGCCCAATACCATCTAATAACTTAGGCTATGCAGGGAAAGTGTATGAAAAATTGGTTGGTGATGACAAAATGGTCTTTATCGATGAATGTAAAAATCCTAAATCAGTGACTCTACTGTTGAGGGCAAATTCAAAAAGAGTACTTGATGAGTACCACCGTTCAGCGTTGGATGGATTTGCTGTTCTGAGAGATTATGTTTTATCACCTCGAATTGTTGGAGGAGCTGGTGCAACTGAAATGAAAGTGGCAGCTATCATTAGAGATAGGTCTAAACAAATTAAAGGCCATGTTCAGCTTGTACTTCAGAAATTTTCTGAGGCATTAGAGGAAATACCAATCACATTAGCTAGAAATGCGGGAATGGACACTGTCAACACGATATTACAATTGAGATCTAAACACTCTCCTGCTAAGAGCAAGATTAGGTGGTATGGAATTGATTCAAAAAGCCGAAAGGTTGAAAATATCATTTCGTCAGTTATAGAACCATCGATAGTAAAAGAACAAATTCTTAATACAGCTGTGGAAGTAACCTGCATGTTGTTGCGCGTCGATGATGTTTTAGTGGCCAAACCAAAAATGCAGTCTCATACACACGCT